>JAITKU010000162.1 GCA_031278255.1 Eubacteriales Family XIII. Incertae Sedis bacterium
AAACGTCCCCCTTTCGCCGCCTATATACAACCGGCCTTACCGGCGCCGGTAGGATTATATTACCATATATTTATTTTAATGTCAATACATAATTTGTATTTTTTGTAACAAAAATTTAAAAGCTGTTATGACGCTTTTGCAAGGCAGAAAAAAAGCCCCGTATCGGCGCTTCGCATTTTTAGGTAAGCATAGTTATGACTAAACGCCGTCTCCGCCCCTTGTCAATCGAATTCGGCGTCGTAGCCGCAGACCCCCTTATAACGGCAGTACGCGCAGGCGCTCGTCGTGCCCGCGCGCATGGGGCGCGCGTCGATCACGCCGTCGAGCAGATTTTCGCAGAAACCCCGCACCTTTTGCGCCACATCCAGACACAGGCGCTCGAAAGCCTCCGCGTCGAGCAGTCCGCGCGTGCCGGGACTGCTTTTCACAAGGCGAAGCTCCCCCGTTTCTCCGTCCGCGCGCACGCGCACGGGGAGGATGTTCGACAGATTGTTTACATAATGCGGTTCCGCAAAGTCCTCCCCCGCGATCGCGCGAAGCAATTCCTGATCGTCGAGAACCACGCCGTCGAGGCGGAAACGTCTGCGAATCGCCCGGTCCGCTTTCTCCGTCAGGGCCTCCGCCTCTTCCTGCCACGAAGCGCAGTCTATCCGCGGTTCCCTGATCTTGAAATAGAACACCCCTGCGGGCTTCAGGCGCGGCGGCGCGGCGCTCTCCCCCATCCCCTCGGGCGCGCCCGTCACGGCCATGAGATACAGCATGAGCTGCAGACGCCAGCCGGCGCGCGCCTCGTCCGCGTCGAAGTTCTCCGCGCCCGACTTATAGTCTATGATCTTCGCGCGGTTGCCGCGCAGCACGTCCAGCCTGTCTATGCGGCCCTCTATCCGGATCGCGCCGCCGTCGAAACTGTGTACGATGGGCGGAAAACGCCCGTTTTCGCCGAAACCCTCCTCGATATACATCCTGTCGATACAGCCCGCCTTGACCTGCTCCGCGATGATTCGGGCCGCCGTGCCCACGGTTGCCCGTATGCGTTCGAGCCTGTATTGCTCCGACTTGTCGCGCCCGAACGCCCGCGCCTCCTCGACGAGGGATGCGAACACCTCATTGATAATTTTTTCACAATCTTCCGCCGCAAGCCGCATCCACGGAGAATCCGGATCGGAAACGCGGATGTCCTCCCGCGTCAGGGCCTTGGAAAAAGCCATGACGGCCTTATGGAAGAGGTCCCCTCTTTCGCGCGCGCCGATCTCGACGACGCGCGGTTCCCGCGGCCGCAAACCGTGGGAAACGAAGTGTGAGAACGGGCAGCGCGCGTAGCGTTCGAGCGACGAGGGGCTGAGCCGTATCGAAAGCGGCGCGGCGGCGGCGTTTGCCGCGTCCCGCGCGGGCGCGATCCCATACAGGCGTTTTACATAGTCGCGCCCGATGTCGTTTCTGCGGTTTGAAAAGTCGTATCCCCTGTCCAGCATGGCCGCTTCACGCGGCGCGTGTTCGCGGTAGTAGGCGTACACCCGGCCCCATACCGGATCCGGGGCGCCGGTCTCCGCCGCTTCCCGCAGCGCGAGGATGAGACTGCCGAGCGTGCCGCCCGCGGTCGTCACCCGTTCCAAAGCCTCGCAGTTTCGGCTTCGGATATCCTCTTTCAAAGACCGGGGGAATATCTCCTGCAAACGCCGGAAGATCAGGGAGGGTTGCAGTTCGCCGCCCTCCGGATTTGAAACGGCAAAGCTGATCCAAAGCCTGCATTCGGGCCGTGACAGATTTCTGTAGATCGCAAGCTCCTCCTCCGCGGCCCGCAGCTGTATCGCGGCGTCCGCCTCCCCGCCGAGTCCCGGCAATCGCTTCCGCTCTTCCTCGCTCAAGAGACCGTCGCGAATGCCCGCGGCCGGCAATACGCCGTCGTTCGCGCCGAGTACGAACAGGGCTTTCACGCGGCCCGCGCGCGTGCGCTGCATCGTGCCGACGAGAATCCGATCCGTCGTGCTGGGCAGCAGACCGATCTCTATGCTCTCCAGCCCGACGGCCAGCAGTTCCGCGTATTCCTCCCGCGATACGGGCGTGTCCGCGAGAACGGCGACCATCTGATCGAACACCTCCATCACGCTCTCCCAGACCTGCGACAGTTCGTCCGCGTATTCGTGCCGCGAAGAGGCCCGCAGGGACGCGACGCCGGACTCCGTTTTTGCGGGCAGGCGCGCCTCGTCGCGCAGGAAGAGATAAAGGGCCTCCGTCCTGCCCCGCACGTCGCGATCCGCCGCCTGCATACGCGTGAATTTTTGGATATGCGCCGCGATCAGGCGTCGCGCCGCGTTGAGCGCGGCCAGCTTTTCCTCGCCCTGCAATATGCGAGGCTCCGCGTCCCCCGCGTCCGCCGAAAGGCCGCCCGCGTCCGCGCGCTCATAGGGGCTGAGCCGTTCAAAATCCTCGCGCCACGGTCCCTCGCCCCTGAAGCGGTATTCCGTCGCGTATTCCTCAAGCAGCTCGCACTGTTCGCGGCTGACGGGCGACATGCCCGTTTTCATGAGTCTGCACACGTCCTCGAGCCGCCACCCGAAAGCCACAACATCCATCAGCGCCGCGATATATTCCAGCACGGGATTGTGGAGCAGATTCTTCCGCCTGTCCATGAACACGGGCAGGCCGTATTCCGAAAACACGCGCTTTATGACGGCCGCGCGCGCGTCCGTATCGTTGCAGATCACGAGGATATCGCGGTATCTGTATCCCGCCTCGCGGACGAGGCGCGCGATCTCGGCGGCGGCGCTTTCGGCCTCCGTGTAGTAATTGGAAGCGATGAGGAGGGTGAGTTCATCCGATTCGCCCGCGTAGGGACGCGCGGAATAATTGAAGAATTCCCGCTCGATGTGCGCCACGGCCGGCGGCCGGCGCGCGGCAAAGCCGCCCTGCGCGCCGACGCTCCGCAACGCGCAGGGACAGCCGGCCGCAAGAGCGCGGGCGCGCAGGGAGTCGATCATCCGATTCGTAATGCGAAAGGCTTCCCCGGCGCGGCGGGCGTCTTTCGCGTCCGACTCCTCCCGCGCCTCGCCCGTGAGCGTGATATGTACGCCGCGCGCGCGGCCCGTCAGGGCCTGCACGATGTCGAGATCGCGCGGCGTCAGGTAATCGAAGCCGTAAATCCATATCTCCGCGTCCCGCACGAAGTCCGAACGCGGTATGCCCGTCGCGAACACCCGCAGGTGGTCCTCGCTGTCCAAATACTTCCCGCGAATCTTTTCTTCATAGGCGCTGTATACGCGCCGCACGTCCGAGAGCTTGCCCCGCAGGATCGGCTCCGTTTCCGCGCGCGCCGCGGCCTCTATCTCGTCGGGCGAAATGTTGTGCAGCTTCAATTCGGAGATCAGATCGTTCATCCGTTCGATGAAAGCCCGCGCCGTTCGCCCCGACTCCTGTCCCCCAAAAGCCCCCAGCGGGGCCGCCTCCCGTCTCAGGACGGACGAGAGCAGCATATGGCGTCCCGTCTTGCCGACGGGCGTCCGCGCGTCGCGCCCCGTCTCCGCCAAAACCCTGCGTCCCAGCCCGGACAGGCTGATGATTTCAAGGCGCATAAAGCCCTTTCGTTTCAAATGATAAAACGCGTCGCGTTCGGTCTGCAAGGTGAACTGATCCGGCACGATCACCGCTATGCTCCCCCGCTCCTCGCCCCGTTCCAGGGCATCCAGCCGCTCACCGATTCGGGCGAACATAAAAGCCGCCCTGTCCGTATCCTCGCGCCCCGTGTAGATTGTCAGCATTCCCATCGCAAACCCCCGCAAAGCGCCCCGCAAGGACGCGCATCTTTTTATAGCAGTATATCATCCATCCTCGCGGGAAACAACAGCAAATGGAAAAAAGCGAACGGGAAAGGCACCGCCGCTTTGGGATTTCCATCTATGCAACCGCAGAAAAGTGTGGTATACTCACCATAGAACAGATTTCCTTGCAATATATATAGTAATAATGAAAGGGGACGGAAAATGATTCAAAGCATCCTGGCCTATACAACAGAGATAGACGATGTGGAGCGTGCGGTCGAAGAGGTGAAATCCCGGCTTCAATCGGGCAAAACCCTGAAGAAAAACACCGTGGGCATTATCGCTTGCCATTATGAATTCGCGCTGTCGGGCGTTGTGAAAGCCCTGTGTGAAGCGCTTCCCTTCCCCGTAATCGGTGCCATCACATCCGCGCAGGCCGTATCCGAGGCGGCGGACGCGTTGCTTCTCACACTCATGGTCCTGACGAGCGACGACGCCGAATTCACCGTCGCGCGCACGGAATCCCTGCACGACGAATCCGGCGAGCGTATCGCGCGGGCCTACGCGGAGGCGGCCGCCCAAAAGGCGGAAAGACCCGCGCTCATCCTCACCTATGCGCCGTTTATGGTGGAAAACTCCGGGGATGCATACGTGAACGTACTCACGGAAGCGTCCGGCGGCGCGCCCTGCTTCGGAACGCTGGCGGTGGACGATACCGCCGACTTTTCCAACTGCTTCATGATCCATAACGGCGTGCATTACAACGACCGCATGGTAATGCTTCTGGTCTACGGCGATGTCAAACCCAAGTTCTTCATCGCGACGATCTCACCGGGCAAAATCCTCGACAAGAGCGCCCTCATAACAAAGAGCGCGGGGCACGTCCTCATGGAGGTCAACGATCGGCCCGTTGTGGAATACTTTGAGGACCTGGGCTTGACAAAGGCGAGCGAAACCGCGTATGCCATGACCTCCCTGCCTTTCATGCTCGACTACGGCGACGGTACGCCGCAGGTATCCAAGGTGTTCATAGGTCTGTCGCCCGAGCGTTACGCGATCTGCGCGGGCGCGATGCCCGAGGGCGCCACGCTCTACATCGGCGTGTTCGACAAGGAGGATGTGTTGCTCACCACGAGGGAGGCCGTCGAGAAAGCCCTCGCCGAGGCGAAAGGCGCGTCCGGCCTCTTGATTTATTCCTGTATCTCGCGCAGCATGTCCCTGGGCGCGGAGTCGCTTCTGGAACTCAATCTGGTCAAGGACAGGATCGCGTCCGACCTGCCGTTCATGATGGCCTATTCGGGCGGCGAGATATGCCCAACCCGCATATCGGACGTAAAGGCCATCAATCGCTTTCATAATAACGCGTTTGTCGCCTGCGTATTTTGACCTGTCGCCGCGCAAAACCAAAGGTGCCGATGGAGGAACAGAACGAAATTGTCCCTGCAAGAAGAGAACGTCGCACTTCAAAATGAAGTGAGACAACTGAAAATGCAAGTTTCCAAGCTTACGCGCGAACTGCGCGTGTCGGGCAGTCTCCACGAGAAAGTCGCCAAGATGCTCGAGGCCAAGGACACGCTCGGCGTCGCGCTTTCGGCGGCGAACGCGAAGCAACGCGCCTACACGGATATGCTGATCGAGAGCTGTCCGAGCATCATCGTGCTTCTGGATGATTCCAATCGCATCGTGTTCTGCACGCGCACCCTGCTCACGGCTGCCGGTATGCCGAACTTCGACTACGTGAAGAACCGCACGTTCGAGGAAGTGTTTTCGCGCTACTTCACACCCGAGAGCATGGCGGCCCTGCGGGACGCCATAGAAGCCGTAAGCGTCTACGGCCAAACGATCAGCCTCCACGACAAGGCGGATTTCTCAGGAGACAAGCAGGAGCGATACTACGCCATCGAACTGCGGAGCGTCGGCAGCGTCGGCAGCGCCGCGGGGATTACGGCGGGCGTGCTGGCCGTAATGGTCGATCTGACCGATTTTTTGCACGAAAAACAGCGCGCCGAGGCCGCCAACAACGCCAAGTCCGATTTCCTCGCGAACATGAGTCACGAGATACGCACCCCGATGAACGCGATCATCGGCATGAGCGAAATGCTCGCCCGTTCCGAGCTGGACGAGCCGCAGAGGAAGTATCTCAACGATATACGCAAATCCGCGCAATCGCTTCTCGTTATCATCAACGATATTTTGGACTTTTCAAAGATCGAAGCGGGCAGACTTGAGATCGTCAACGCGAATTACAACCTGCACGCCATGCTCGACAACCTGCGCTCCATTTTCTCGCTGCTCTGTCAAAACAAAAATCTTGCATTTATTTACGATTTGGACGACACGACGCCCGCAACGATCCACGGCGATGAAAACCGTTTGCGGCAGATCTTGACGAACCTGCTTTCCAACGCGACGAAGTACACCAAGGCGGGGAGCGTGAAATTCTCCGCGCGGCTCTGCGCGGAAAACACATTGCGCTTCGATGTCGAGGATACGGGCATAGGCATACGGGAGGAGGACAGGGACAAGCTGTTCAAACCTTTCGAGCAGCTGGACCTGCGCAAGAACCGGGATGTGGTGGGCACGGGGCTTGGACTTGCCATAAGTTACAATTTATGTAATTTAATGGGAGGAACCCTCTCCCTCACGAGCGTTTACGGCCAAGGTTCCGTGTTTTCCGTCACGCTGCCCTGCGTTACCGCCGAGCAGGTTGAACCGCGGGAAGAGGACCGCATCCGCGAGTTTTCGGCGCCGAGGGCCCGCGTACTCGTGGTGGACGACATCGAGGTCAATCTTTCGGTGGCCGAAGCGCTCCTGAGTACTTTCGCGATCAAGCCCACGCTCTCGATGAACGGCGAAACGGCCGTAAGCCTCGCGAGTGACAATCACTACGATCTCATCTTCATGGACCACATGATGCCCGGCATGGACGGCGTGGAGACCACGCGGCGCATACGCGCGCTGGGCGGCCGCAATGAAAGGGTGCCCATCGTCGCGCTGACGGCGAACGCGATCGGCGGCGTGGAGGAGATGTTCCTGCAGAACCGCATGGACGGTTTTCTGCCCAAGCCGCTGGAGTTTTCCCGTTTGAATCAGTGTTTGCGCAGGTGGCTGCCGCCCGATTTGATCGAGGAACAGGAGGAATAGGCGCCGTTTACAGGGCGCGGGCATAGAGGACGCGATCGTTTCCGGACAGGTCCTTGAAGCACGCGGGCGCGCCGAAGCGCCCCGTTTCCCGAATCAGGTCCGTGACGGCTTCCGCCTGATCGAAACCGATTTCGAGGAAGAGGGCGCCTTTCTTTTTCAGATAAAGATGTGCCTTTTCCAAGATGCGCCGATAGGCCGCAAGACCGTCCGCGCCGCCGTCCAGGGCTTGCGCCGGCTCATGCTCGCTGATTTCGGGCGCCAGGGTTTTCAGTACGTCGCTTGCGATGTAGGGGGGATTGGATACGATGATGTGATACTTGGCGCGGCCCGGACCCGCGCGCAAAGCGTCAAACATATCGCTTTCGGCAAAGCGTATCCGGTCGCGCACACCCGACGCCGCGGCGTTCTCCCGCGCCACGGCAAGCGCCGCGCCGCTTATATCCGTGGCTTTCATCCGCAGATCCGCCCTGTTCTTGCACAGGCTGACGGCGATCGCGCCGCTTCCGACGCCGATTTCGAGGGCACGCCAGCCGCAAAGCGGCTTTTTTTCGCGCTCCATATACGCGAGCAGGGCCTCCACGAGGATTTCCGTATCCCGCCTCGGTATGAGAACGCGTTCATCCACCGCGAAATCCAAGCCCATGAAAGCCCGCTTGCCGGTGATGTAGTGCAGGGGCCTGCGCGCGGCCCTCGCGTCCAAAAGGTTGAAATAGGCCTCGCAAAGCTTTTCGTTCGGCCTCTCGCCCCGCCTTATGAACAGCTGCGCCCTGTCGAATTTCATAAGGAAGCAAAGCAACTCTTCCGCGTCGGCTTTCGCCTCTTCGCATCCCGCATCCGCGAGCCGCGTTTCAGCCACTTTCAGTAACGCATATATTTCCAAACTCATGCAAAAATCCTCGGGTCATTTACTGCGACGGCCGCGCGGGTCAGTAGGACCCGTTGCGATCGACAAGTGCCTTGCGTATGACGCGGATGAAGTCCGCGTTCGACCGCGTGTGCGCGAGGTGATCTATGATCGTCTCCGTCACGTCCTGCGTGCCGAGGTTCGCCATGGCCCTGCGCATGATCCAGATGGCTTCAAGCTCATCCTGATCCATCAGCAGGTCCTCGCGCCGCGTGCCGGATTTGTTCAGATTGATGGCGGGGAAGATACGCTTCTCCGATAATTTCCTGTCCAGATGCAGTTCCATATTGCCGGTGCCCTTGAATTCCTCGAAGATCACGTCGTCCATGCGGCTGCCCGTTTCGACCAAGGCGGTCGCGAGTATCGTAATGCTGCCGCCCTCCTCCATCTTGCGCGCGGCGCCGAAGAACTTCTTGGGCTTGTAGAGCGCGCTCGGGTCCAGCCCGCCGGAAAGCGTTCTGCCGGACGGCGGCACGACGAGGTTGTACGCGCGCGCGAGCCTCGTAATGCTGTCGAGGAGGATCACGACATCCTTGCTGTGTTCCACGAGCCGCTGCGCTCTGGCCAGCACCATCTCCGCAACCTTGACGTGGTTTTGCGGCTGCTCGTCAAAGGTGGAATAGATGACCTCGCCGCTGATGGAACGCTGCATATCCGTCACTTCCTCGGGGCGCTCGTCCACGAGAAGCACGATCAATTCAACCTCCGGATGCATCTTTTCTATCGTGTTCGCGACCTTTTTCAAAAGTATCGTCTTGCCCGCCTTGGGCGGCGCGACGATCAGGCCCCTCTGCCCCTTGCCTATGGGCGCCACGAGGTTGATCAGGCGCATCGACAGGTCCCGCGAGCCGTCCTCGAGGTTCAGGCGTTCTTTGGGGAAGATGGGCGTCAGATTGTCGAAATCCGGCCTCTCGATGGATACCTTCAGTTCGTCGCCGTTGACCTTGAACACGTAGAGCAACGCGCCGAAGCGTTCCCCCTCGTTGGGGCGCCGCGAAACGCCGTTTATTTTGTCGCCTGTTTTGAGGTTGAATCTTCTGATTTGAGACGGAGAGACATAGACATCTTTTTCGCTGGTCAGAAAATTGTGAAAGCGCAGAAATCCGAAACCGCCGTCGGCTATTTCGAGTATGCCGTCCACTTCGTAGCGATTCTTTTTCTCCTCGCTTTCCGCGGCGCTCTCTTTCGGGGCTTCGGCCTGCCGGGCCGCAGTCTCTTTTGGGGTGTCTGCCTGCCGGGCCGCGGGTTGCTCCGCGTCCGTGTCCGCGGACGGACTCTTGCGGGCCGCCGGCGCGGGCGCCGGCATCGCCGCGGCTTCCGCGGGCGCCGCGCGTTCCGCGGCCGCCGCGGTCTTGCGCGGGCGTCGCACCGTCTCCGGTCTCTCCGCAGCGGACGCTTTCCCGTCCCCCGTTTCCGATCCGCCCGCCGTAAGCGCCGCGAGAAGCTCGGCTTTCTTCAGCGTGTCGTAACCCGGAATCTTGAAAGCCCTTGCGATTTCGCGCAGTTCCGCGATTCTTTTGGACTTCAGTGTCGCTTCATCCATACTATTCTCCTTGTTGTCCCCCGGCGGCGTTTCCCCCGGCGCTTTCCCCGGCGACGCCCGCGCCGGAAGCGTCCTCCAAAGCGGGCTGTTCCGGTTGCACGGAATATATTTCACGGATCATTTCTTCTATTTTCTTCGTGTCGGGGTAGATGTATTTCGCGTCCGCCTTGTACGGCAACATGTAGGTCGAAATGCTTTCCGCGGACATGCCCATCGCCTTTTGCGCCAGATACAACATCTTGCTCATAGGCATATCCGAGGTCACGTTTTCGCGAACGGTCGCGGCCAGCTTGGGCAGATCGGACTGCAAAGCCTGCTTGAACGCCGATTTCATGAAGGTCTGCTGCGCGTCGATACGACCGAGGTCCGCATTCGCATAGCCCTTCCTGTAGCGCAGGAATTTCACGGAATCCTCGCCGTTCAGCGTCTGCAAGCCCGGCTTCAGGTGTATGATGAGCGGCGGACTGTCCTTCCTGTCCTCGTAATCGAAGCCCGGCGGAATGTCCACGGGCACGCCCTCGATCGCGTCCACGATCTTCTCCACGCCGTCGTATTCGATCACGGCGTAGTAGTTGATGGGCATACCGAGCAGTATCTCGCTCACGGCTCTGGCCGAATTCAGGGGATCCCTCCTGTAGGCGGCGTTGATCTTGTTCTCGGCGTCGCTGTTGTAGCCCGCTCTGTGATAATAGGTGTCCCGCGGGATCGAGACGATATCCACATGCCGCGCGTCGATATCGAAGCTGACGAGCATGATCGTATCGGTCAGGCCCCCGTTTACGCCCAGAAGCATACAGTTCACGCGCTTTTTGTCTTTGAAAGCCGCGTAGAACGGGCTGTTGCTCGGAATGAAATAATCCGTGAAGTCCTCTTCCAGTATGACGAGTTCCGTTTCCTCGCCGTCCTCGCCGACCTCGCCGGCGACGGACAGGGGACGAAATTCCAAGAACGCGCCCATCACGGGGACCAAGGCGACGCTGAGGACAATGAAAGCCGCGAGAAAGGATATCCAGAAAGCCATCTTCTTGTTGTTCGATTTTATGACCGCGCCCTTTGGAACGGGGGCCTCCGTCGTACCGCCCACATCCGAAGCGCGGGGGGATTTTTTAATTTTTATGTTTTTAATCATATTTGGACAAATGCAAGAATGGGCGAATTTTATGATGGGCATAAAACAAGCGCGCCGCGTCCGGAACGGAGGTTTTTTATGCCCTGCACCGCAAAAGCGATAAGATCGTCTCTATTTTATACCTGTTTCACTTAAAAATAAAGGGTGAAGCGGAAATTGAAATATTACTTTTGCGTTACAGAGCCTGCCGCCGCCCGG
>JAITKU010000179.1 GCA_031278255.1 Eubacteriales Family XIII. Incertae Sedis bacterium
CCGGTGAGGGCTTCGGCCGCTTCTTCAAGATCAATCCGCGCGTCAGCGATATACCGGACAGATTTTCCCGCGAAAAACACGGTGTGAAGCTGCTCGTGATGGGCACGGTCGAAACCGGCGGCGCGGGTTGCGTATGCCCCGAGCATGTGATGCTCAAACGCGTCATCTCCCACCTCGTGACGGGGCGCGACGACGCGGTGATCATGGATATGGAAGCCGGGCTTGAACACCTCGGGCGCGGCACGGCGGAAATGGTGGACCGTTTCATCGTCGTCACGGAGCCGGGCACGAGAAGCTTGCAGACCTTTCACAGGATCGAAGCGCTTGCCTTTGACCTCGGCGTGAAGAGGGTGAGCGTCGTGGGCAACAAGCTGCGCGGACCCGAGGACGAGGCTTTCCTGAAGAAGCGTCTGCCCGCGGACGCCCTGCTGGGCGTCATACGCTGCGACGACGCTTTGATCCGCGCCGATATGAACGGCCTTTCCCCCTTTGACGCGAGCGAAAGCGCCGTGGCGGATATCCGGCGCATAAAGGAAAGGATAGACAATCTGAACGAAACGTCCCGCGGATGAACCGCGGGATGAAGCGGAAGAAAGGAATCGATTGGCATGAAGCTGCTTTTTAACAGAGTCTTTGACGGCGCGGACGAAATGTACGCCTTGGCCGAGAAAACCCTGACCGAAACCATCGCGGAACTGGGCGAGTCGGCCCCCGTGAATATGCCGAACACGGCGTATTTCCTCGCAAACCATTACGCCTATCTCGCAAAGCGCATCACCTCGCTGGGGGATCTGAAAGCCTGCCTCCCGGAGATCAAATCGTGGATGCGCCACGAGCCGAGACTCGGCGACGCGTTCAAATCCGGCTTCGGCACGTTTATGGCCGCCGAAACGATAGAGGCTTGCAAGTACGCGCGCGGACCCGAACCCTACGGCGGCGAATACCACGGACACCTTTCCGACGCCGAGGTGCGCGAACTCGGCGTACCCCTCGTCACGGGCGATATCCCGGGCTTTGTCGTAATCATCGGACCCGCGCCCTCCGATGAGGAAGCCGCGGAACTCATCAAGGGATACCAGTCCCGCGCTGTATTCGTGTTTCTCATAGGCGGCATTATAGACCAAGCGAAGCGCATGAACCTCGGTATGGGCTTTCCCGTGCGGGTGGTTCCCGTGGGACCCGATATTTGGGCCGTGGCGCACATCATCTCTTTTGTAAACCGCGCGGCCATGATCTTCGGCGCGGTGCAGCCGGGCGATCACGAGGCCTTTGATCACTATACCTTCCACCGCATACGCGCTTTCGTCAACGCTTTTGATCCCGTCTCCGATATCGTTGTCGGTTGCGGCGGCGGCGCCGTCGCGATGGGCTTTCCCGTCATAACGGACGATGAGAAAGATATGTGGCCCGTACCCAAGAGCCTGATCATACAGCGCGACACGAAGCAATTCATCGAAACCTCGCTCGAAGCCCGCGATATAAAGATCAAGGTGACGAACATCGATATACCCGTGGCCTTTTCCGCCGCCTTTGAGGGGGAGATCGTCCGCAAGAACGATACGCGCGTCGATTTCGACGGCTCGCGCGTGGACTGCTTTGAATGGGTGCGCACGCTGGAAGCCCACGAGATCGAGGATCATTCCATCGAACTCATAGGCGACGATATGGATTCCGTCGAGGTCGGCGGCAAGATGGGCATGGCCATCGTCGCAGAGATCGCAGGCAAGAACATGCAGTCCGATTTCGAGCCTGTGTTCGAGCGCCAATTCCACAACTTCCTGAATTGCGTCGAGGGCGTCATGCACACGGGGCAGCGCGATGTCGTTCGTCTGCGCGTCAGCAAGGCCGCCTATGACGCCGGCTTCCGGATAAGGCATTTCGGCGAGGTGCTGTACGCGAAGATCAAGAGCGAATACGAGAGCGTGGTCGATAAATGTCAGATCAAGATATACACCGTTCCCGACAAGCTCAAGACGCTGCGCGCCGAGGCCACAAAAGCGTACGACGCCCGCGACGCCCGCCTTTTATCCCTCACGGACGAAAGCGTCGAGGTGTTCTACAACTGTATACTCTGCCAGTCCTTTTCGCCCGCGCACGTCTGTATCGTCACGCCGGAGCGCCTCGGACTCTGCGGCGCCGTATCCTGGCTGGACGCCAAGGCGACGAACGAACTCGATCCCAACGGTCCCTGTCAGGTGGTCACAAAGCTTCGCACGGTGGACGAGAACATCGGCATATGGGAGGATGTGAACGAATCGGTCAACAGGGCCTCCCACGGCGCGCTCGAACAGGTCACGCTCTATTCCATCATGGTGGACCCCATGACGAGTTGCGGCTGTTTCGAGTGTATATGCGGCATAGAACCCATGTCGAACGGCGTTGTCATCGTCAACCGCGAACACACGGGTATGACCCCGCTCGGCATGACCTTCTCGGAAATGGCGTCCATGACCGGCGGCGGCGTACAGACGCCGGGCTTTATGGGCCACGGCAAGCAGTTCATCTCATCCAGAAAATTCATGAAAGCCGAGGGCGGCCCCGCGCGCATCGTGTGGATGCCCAAGGTCCTGAAAGAATTGGTCGCGTCCAAGCTCAACAAAACGGCGAACGAACTCTACGGCGTGGAGGATTTCGTTTCCATGATCGCGGACGAAACGATCACGGAGGACGTTGAAAGCCTGGTCGAGTTCCTGAGCGAGCGCGAACATCCCGTTCTGAGCATGGAACCGCTCATGTGACGAAACGCCGCCGTGCGGCGGGCGGGGGCGGCGCGAGAACCCGTCCCGAACAACTTCATCGTGTAAGGAGGAAAGCAGATGCCATTCAAACGCGTACCGCAAGTATTTTCCGCCTCTGTCAAGGAGGTGGCGATCGGAACCGGCGACAGGGCCGTCACGCTGGGCGGCGAAAACGTACTCCCCCTGTACGGCTTTGACGCTCCCCTCAAGAACCCGCCCCGCGTGGGCGTCGAATTTTCCGATCACGGGCCGGATCTGAGCATCCCCGGTATCGCCGCATTCTACGCCGGCGCGACCTTACCGGCCGAGGCCGCGAAGCGCGCCTGCGAAATGCCCGGGGTTGACTTCGTGAGCCTCGTACTCGACAGGGCCGATCCGAACGGCGAGGACAGGCCCGTGGAGGACTGCGTTGCGCTGTGCAAGGAGGTGGCCGAGGCCGTAAATCTGCCCCTCGTCATTCAGGGCAGCAAGAACACCGAAAAGGACGCGAAGCTCTTTGAGAAGATCGCGGAGGCGCTGCAGGGCCAAAACGTACTCCTGATGTCGGCCAAGGAGGAGAATCACAAGGGTATCGCCGTCGCCGCGGTCATGGCCTACGGGCAGAAGATCGGCGCGGAATCATCGGTCGATATAAATCTGGCGAAGCAGCTCAATGTACTCATCTCGCAGTTGGGCGTCGGCGGCGAGAACGTCGTGATGAACCTCGGTTCGGCCGCGGCGGGCTACGGCTTTGAATACGTCGCCTCCACGATGGAACGCGTCAAGGGCGCGGCGCTGGCGCAGAACGACACCATGCTGCAACTGCCCATCATCACCCCCGTCGCCGCGGACGCGTGGTCGGTGAAAGAAGCCCTCGCGTCCGAAGAGGACTTCCCGGACTGGGGACCGGCGGAGCAGCGCGGTATCGCGATGGAGATTTCGACGGCGGCCGCGGCGCTGGCCGCCGGCGCCAACGCCGTTATACTGCGGCATCCGGAGTCGGTGGAGACTGTGGCGAAGCTCATTTCGGAGCTTATGTAGAAAAGGAGGAGGAGATTATGGCCCTCAAAGGACTCGATATCTTCAAACTGACGCCGAAAACAAACTGCAAGGAATGCGGCATTCCGACCTGCATGGCCTTTGCCATGAAAGTCGCGCAGGGCGCGCTCACGATAGACAAATGCCCGCACATGTCGGCCGAAGCCCTCGAAACCCTCGGCGAGGCCACGGCGCCCCCCATGAAGAGCATAGTCCTCGGCGCGGGGGAGGCCGCCTACACGCTCGGCGGCGAGACCGTCCTGTTCCGGCATGACAAAACCTTTGTTTCGCAGAACCTCTACGCCGTAAACGTGCCGCCGATGAACGCGGACGAGGCGATCCCCGCCCTCATCAAGACCGATTACGAACGCATAGGCGAGCATATGTACGTCGAACTGATCAACGTGGCCTACCGGGACGACAGGACCGTTTTTCTGGAGGCCGTGAAGAAAGCCGCGGCGACCGGCCGCACGCTCATCCTCGAGGTGGACGATCCCGCCGTCGCGCGCGAGGCGCTGGAACTCACGAGCGGCAAGAAACCGCTGCTCAACGGCGCGAACGAATCCAACTACGCGGATATGAACGCGCTGGCGACGGAATTCGGCGCCGTCCTCGGACTCTCCGCCAATGGGCTTGACGCGCTGTACGACCTCACCGCCGAACTTGAAAAGCTCGGCAACAAAAATCTCATCCTCGATGTCGGCGCTTCCTCGATCAAGGACGCCTTTGCGAACGCCGTGCAGATACGCCGCGCGGCCCTCAAGGACGGCGATCGCGTCTTTGGCTATCCGGCCCTCGTGAACGCGGCGAAGCTGGCGCCGGGCGACGTGAATTTGCAGGTGGCCCTCGCGTCGCTCTTCACGCTGAAATACGCCTCCGTTATCGTGATGGAAAAGATGGACTACGCGCAGGCGCTCCCGCTCTACGGTCTGCGTCAGAACATCTACACGGACCCGCAGAAGCCGATGCGCGTGGAGCCGGGCGTCTATCCCATCAACGGCGCCGACGAAAACGCGGTCTGCGCCACCACGGTGGACTTCGCGCTCACCTACTTCATCGTTTCGGGCGAGATCGAGCGCTCCGGCATACCCGTCAACCTGCTCATATCCGACGCGGGCGGCTATTCCGTGCTGACGGCTTGGGCCGCGGGCAAGCTGTCGGCCGGCTCGCTCTCGCGCTTCTTCAAGGAGGCGGACGTGGACAACAAGATAAAGAACCGGACCCTGATCATCCCCGGCAAGGTCGCGGTACTCAAGGGCGAGATCGAGGAAAGTCTGCCGAACTGGAAGATCATCGTGGCGCCGAACGAGGCTTTGGGGATCGTTAAGTTTTTGAAAGAACTCGCCGGCTGAGACCGCGCGGGCGAGGCCCCGGCAAGGTCGAAGCGCAATCGATTGCATCGTTGCAATCACAACGAAAAGATTTAAGGAGGAATCTATGGGCAAATTTATCACCATCGGCGAACGCATTCACTGCATATCGCCGTCCATCCGCGCGGCCATGGAAGCGAAAGACCCCGAACCCATCCTCAAACGCGCAAAGGAACAGCTCGACGCGGGCGCCGTCTATCTGGACGTGAACATCGGCCCGGCCGAAAAGACGGGCGAGGACCTGATGAAATGGGCCGTGAAGCTGTTGCAGGAGCATTTTGACAACGTGCCGCTCTCCCTCGATACGGCGAACCGGAAAGCCATCGAAGCCGGCATATCCGTGTACAACCGTTCCAAAGGCAAGCCCATCATCAATTCCGCGGACGCCGGCGACCGGATTTCAAACATAGACCTCGCCGCGGAAAACGACGCCGTGTGTATCGCCCTCTGCTCGAAGTCCGGCGTCCCGGCCAACAACGACGAGCGCTTGGAATACTGTCAGGAAATGCTCGAATACGGCCTCGCGCGCGGCATGGAGGCGGAGGACCTGTGGTTCGATCCCCTCTTCCTCGTGATCAAGGGTATGCAGGAGAAGCAGGCGGAAATGCTCGACTTCATACGGCAGCTTACGGACATGGGCTTCAATTCCACGGGCGGTCTCTCCAACGTGTCCAACGGTATGCCGAGGGAGGTGCGGCCCATCATGGACTCCGTCATGCTCGCCATGGCCATGCAGTGCGGCCTGAATTCGGCCATCGTGAACCCCTGCGACCAAAAGCTTATGGAAACGATCAAATCCGCCGACATCATCCTGAACCGCACGCTTTACGCCGATTCCTATCTGGAACTTTAAGGCACACATTGACAAGCCGTATCCCCGGGATTTATAATGAAAGGAGCATGCAAGCATATGATTATCATCGGTGAAAAGATCAACGGTTCCATCCCGAGCGTGGCCAAGGCGATCGAAGCGCGCGACGAGGCTTTCATCCGGGACCTCGCCGTCCGCCAAGCGCAGTATGGCGCAACCTACATCGACATCTGCGCCAGCACGAGTCCGAATGTTGAACGGGACACCCTGAAATGGCTCATGGACATCGTTCAAGACGCCGTGGACACCCCACTCAGCATCGACAGTTCCGATCCGAACACCATCGTGGACGTTCTGCCCCACGCGAAGAAGCCCGGCCTCATCAATTCCGCGTCCGACGAGGGCGGCAAATGCGAGATCGTATTTCCGATCATCGCGGGCACCGAATGGAACTGTATCACCCTCACCTGCGACAACAACGGCATTCCCACGGCGCCGGACGTCAAATTCAAGATTGCGCGGACCATCGCGGAAAAGGCGCAAAAACACGGGATCGCCTTTGATCGTATCTTCATGGACCCGCTTGTGAACAGCATAGCGACCGTCCCGCACGCCGTAACGAGTTTTGTGGAGGTGACGCGCAACATTTTGGACGCTTTCCCGGGCATTCACATCACGTCCGGTCTCAGCAACATCTCTTTCGGTATGCCGATCAGAAAGAGTATCAACCAGACTTTCCTCGTACTCGCCATGGGAGCGGGAATGGACAGCGCGATCATGGACCCGACCTCCCTCGATATACGCACCGCGCTCTACGCGGCGGAAATGCTGCTCGGTATCGACGAGTATTGCGTCGAATTTTTGGACGCGTACAGGGAGGGGATTATCGGCCCGCCGCCCAAACAGTAGCCGTATAAATTTTTTCAAGCAAACGCTTCGTTGCAACCTTGCGACTTTGGAGGTGGTGTGGGCCTATGAAGTTCAGCACGCTTGAAGATTTTTCCACAATCACCGGCGTGGGCGTTTCTGCGATGAACATCAACGGAGAGGTTTTCTATGCTTCCTCCGCCTATGAACGTTGCAGGAGCGCCTTGTCCCATATGTCCAAGCTGTTCGACAATGAGGAGTTGTGCCGCGTGTCCGCCGTTTACAACAGCTACCGGGCCAAGCGCTTCGGGGGGCGGTTTATTTTTTACTGTCCGCGCGGCTTCGTCTTTTTCGTTTCGCCGCTCATCCGGGGCGGCCGGTCCGACGTTTCCATCCTCGGAGGCCCTGTTCTCATAAGCGATTACGATGATTACATCGAATTCGACGTTGCCAAGAAGGTCGATTCTTTTGACAGAAAGAAGCTGTTGAAAATCCTGTCCTGCATCCCGGTCGTGAACGTGCGCACGGTGACGGCCCTGTCGGAACAGCTTTTCGTCAACGCGCTGCATCTGAGCGACAGCGATTATATGCTGTCCACGGACGCGGAGGCCTCGCTTCGCCTAAAGGAATACATGCGTTCCGTCGGCGGCGTATCCGACCGCGACGACGACTATCAGACCAAGCAGGAACAGAAATTGATCAAGGCGCTGGCGCAGCACGACGAGTATCCCGCGCGCGCGCTGCTGAACAGTATCATCGGGCATATCCTGTTCCACAGCGGAAAGAATTTGGAATTGGTGCGCAACAAAATGCTCGAATTCACCGTTTTGCTGTTGCAGACGGCCATACGGAAGCCGGGCGTTGACATGGATTACATCTTCGGACGGGATTGCGCCGCGCTGTCCGAGATAGACAATCTGGAAACGCTTGACAACATCGTGGATTGGCTGAACGATCTGATCTCCCGTTTTTCGGAATGTATCTTCAACAACGACAACCATTCCGATGTCATTTTCAAGACGATTTCCTTTATGAAGAGCCATTACAGACACGAGATCAGCCTCGAGGAGATGGCCCGCGCCGCCTACATCAGCCCGTCTTATCTGAGCAAGGTCTTTAAGCAGGAAACCGGGTATACGATCAACAATTATCTGAGCAAGATAAGGATAGACGAAAGCAAGAAGCTGATGGCGGACAAGTCCCTCAGTCTGCTGACGATCTGCGGCATGGTCGGCTTCGAGGACCAGAGCTATTTCAGCAAGGTGTTCAAAAAGCAGGAGGGCGTTTCGCCCGCGCAGTACCGCAAGCGATTTGCGAATAATCTGATCGCCGTCATGCAGGGCCGTTCCATTTCATGACCGGGCGCGCGTCCGGCCGGGGTCCGTCGCGCAAAGGCGAGCGTCCGTCTGACATTCGACTTCGCCTCATTCCTCCGTTCGCCCGAGGCTCACTTCGCCGGCCTGTTTTACACTGCGGCTAAAGCCGCGTAAAACAGGCGATTTTGAAGCGCGGGAAGCACCCAAATTGCTGAACGGATGTTCAGCGGCCCGGCGGTGCGGCGCGCAGGTCGGGGTCCTTATTTTGGATGATGCCGCCGCCGTCGTAACGCACGTTCGCATCCCACAGGAGCCATTCGTTCAAGCCGGCGTCGTAGACCGCCTGTATCTGCGCCTCCCGCTCTTCTGCGTCGTAGTCCGAATGATATCGGAGGCCGGTCATCGTAAAATCCTGCAGCCAGGGCCGCACACCCGCCACGTGCAGATCAGCGGGTATGGCCGCCAGCTTTTCGTTCGACAGGCGCAGGGCGCCCGCTATCGTTTCGTAAGGATACAGGTCCGGATGATCGAGGCCCATGCTGCCGTCCGCGTAGTGCGAGGGATAGATCATCGGGCAGATGAAATCCAGTATCTTGGCGAGTTCCGTGTAGTTCTGGCCGACGATGGCCGCATCCCCCTCTATGCCCATGATCGTTCCGTATACGTCCGCCGACACGCTCACGCCCAAGGGCTTCAGCGCGCGCACGGCGAAGCGCGCAAAATCCTCGATGATCCGCATACGGTCCCGCCCCTCCGTATCGCCGAAATCGGCGTTTTCGAGCCTGTCCGTCGCGGCGAAGCGGGCGTAGTCGAACTGTATTTCATCGAAGCCGAGCGCGGCGGCACCCTGCGCGATTTCCAGAATGAAATCCCACGCGTCGCGGCTGTAAGGATTCAGCCAAGCGTTTCCCTGCGCGTCGCGCCACAGGCCGCCGTTCTTGTTTTTGATGTACAGTTCGGGCCGCAGCTTGTGGGTGTTGTTGTCGAGGAAAGCGACGATCCGCGCGATGGCGTAGATATTGTGCGCTTTCAGCTTTGCCAGCAGTTCACGGATGTCGGGTATGTTCCGCACGGTGATACCCGCCTCGTCCGCGTAGGGAATGCCGCCGCGAAAGGTCACGAAGCCCTGTTCGTTCTTCACGTCTATGACCATCGCGTCGAGCGTCGTGGCGTCGCACAGGGCGATCAACTCGTCCGC
>JAITKU010000189.1 GCA_031278255.1 Eubacteriales Family XIII. Incertae Sedis bacterium
GAAGCCCTCATTGAAGGCGTTCGGCGCGCCGGATGCTTCGATGGCGACCTCGGCGCCGCGCCCTTCCGTCAAGTCCGCCACGATCCGCACGCGATCCTTGTGTTCCCGGACCTCCTCGATGTTGATCGTGACGGCCGCGCCCCATTCCTTTGCAAGGGCGAGCCGTTCCGCCGGCGCGCCGATGGTGACGACGCGCGCCGCGCCGGAGAATGCGGCGAGAAGCGTCGAGTAGAGTCCGATCGGGCCCGCGCCCTGCACCACGACCGTATCGGCCGTGCCGATGGGACTGTGGCGCTGCAAGCGCTCATAGCCGCTGACGACCGTGCGGAAAGCGCAGCCGACGCCGATCGCCTCCTCGTCCGTCACGCTCTCGGGCACGAGGACGACCTCGGTCTTTTCGTTGATATGGACATATTCGGCAAAGCCGCCCCGAAGCAGTTCGGGGGATACAAAACCGTAGCCCGATCCGAACGAATTGCACATATAGGGCTTGCGCGCGACGCGGCAGTAATAGCATTCGCCGCAGAAAGGATGCGCCCACATGATACGATCGCCGACTTTCAGCTTGCGGCAACCGATGTCGAGCAGACCCTCCGAGCCGAGTTCCACGATCTCGCCGAGCGTTTCATGGCCCTGAATCGTGGGAACGAGGGGCGGGATGCTCAGTTCGCCGGCCGCCTGATGCACGTCGGTGCCGCAGATGCCCGCGAGAAGCACGCGGACGAGCATCGTACCGGGCCGTATCTCGGGAATCGCCACATCTTGGATGATCTCCGGCTTCTTCAGTTCCACCAGCACGGCGGCCTTGCTTGTTTTAGGAATTGTACCCATGACCTATCCTCCTTGGATTCACAACTGGCAACCGGAATACGGCACTGCGCTTTCCGGCGGCGCCTTTGCAACGGAGCGAAGCCCCGCTCGATAACGTTTGGAAGCGCGCGCTTTTCAGGACTCAAAGGCGAGCAGCTTCAGCAATTCGCGCACGTCTGCGCTCGCGTCCAGTTCCTGTACAAAGGAAACGATCGCGTCCGCGTTCGCGTCCGATATGCGTCGATCGGCCTGCCGCACGCAGTCCCTGAATTTCTGCTCGACCTCGCTGAAAGAAAGCATATTCCCGGGGGAACCCGTGGCGATCTCGACGTGGGCGCTGTGGGATTTTCCGTCCTTGGTCGTGACGGCGACGCGCGCGGGTTCCAGTCCGGTCGAATCCAGTTCCGGATCGTAGGCGAGGCTGATCTTCGCGGCCATATCCAATATGTCGCGGCTCTTGATCGCCTCCTCCGTATAGTCGTTCAGCCCGGGCCGGCCGCGCGAGAGCGAAACGGCGACGCCCCAGGGCACGGAGAACTGGCTGTCAACGGGGCTGCGCGGAGCGGCCTTGTGTTCGAGGGGTTCGCCGAGAAGCCCCTGCGTGCCCTTTCCGCACCAGATCATGATACTCTTCACGTCCGCGGGCACCACGCCGTATTTCTGCCGTATTTCGAGGGCGGCGTCGATAAAGGGGTGTACGCCGCGGCAGCAGGGATAGGGCTTGATCGTGATGTTCACGCCCTCGAATTTCTCACCCAGCTCGCCGATGAGGATATCGCGGGAATAACTGCCCTGATGGTATACATTGTAATATCCGGATATGCCCTCCAGCGCGCCGCGCGCGCCCGTCACGCCTTTCTGCGCCAGCAGCGCGGCGGTCATGCCGCCCTTGACGGCGAAGCCGGGTCCCATGCGCTTGGTCAGCACGCCGTCCTTTACGGCCTGCCCGTTGCCGGAACACTGATGATAGCCGATGCCGATGGCGGACACGATCTTTTCCTCGTCGAGTCCGAGGAGGAAAGCGGTTACGGCGGCGGAAACCATGAAGCCTTTCAGCGTCGTGAAGTGCCAGCCGAACTTGTGGATGTTCTGGCCGGGACGCGTCGCGAGGCCGAGGCGCGAGATCATATCGCCGCCCACGGCGACCGCTTGCAGAAATTTTTGACCGGACAGGCCGCCGATCAGCTCGCCCGTCGCGAGGGCCGTCGTGATCGTCACGACGCCGGGGTGCATCGTCGCGGCTTCGTGTACATCGTCATAATCGAGCGAATGCCCCATCGTCGCGTTGATCTGCGCGGCGTGCGGCGCGGGCAACTTATCGCTGCGGCCGAATACCGTCGCCTGCGGCGCGCCGCCCCATTCGGCGTACAACTCATACAGTTCGTTCGCGCCGGCCTTGGAAGAACCCGCGAGCGCGACGCCGATAAAGTCGAGTATTTGATTCTTCGCTTCTTTCACGGCCTCGGCCGGCAGTTTTGAAAACGGCGTTTCGAGGAAATTCTTTGCGAACAGATAACTTGCGTCCATAGCCTTACTCCTTCTTTAAATGTCCGTGAGGTATTTCTTCACAATGCGCAGAGCCTTCGCGGGTTCGCTCTGCGCAAGCAGACCGATCGCGAAGAGAATGTATCTTGCATCCAGCAGGAAACGCGGTTCGCGCGGCACGAGTATATTCGGCGCGTCCGACGCGGCGCCCGCGAGGACGTAGCGCGGATCGCTCGAAAAGGCCAGCGGCCCGCCGGCGCCCAGCACGCAGGCGAGTTTGCTCAGGTCCTTGCCCCGCTGCACCCAGACCTCGCCCTCCCCGGTCATGATCGAATCGAGACGGCCGGCGTGCCGTTCCACCGCCGTCTTTACGGCCAGACGCGAGAGCATACGCTGGTATTGCGTGAGCGTGTCCCCGTCCGGAACGGACCTGCGCGTGCGCAGCTTCTTCACGTTTTCGTCGAAGCCCTCCCGGTCGGTCGCGGCGAAGAGATCGGATTGCAGGGCGATGTCCGCCAGCGTATCGAGGTTGTGAAACAGGCCGAGATCGCCCTCGACGGTGCGTTTCGCGCGCGGCTCGGGAAGCCCGAGAAGCCGCACGTCGGCGCGCGTCGGCGCGCCCCGGGCGATGGAGTACACGTCCGTCGTGGCGCCGCCCACGTCAACGAGCAGGAGTTCCCCGAGTCCCGCTTCCGCGGGCGTGCCGTCGGCGATGAGCCGGGCGGCCGCGAACACGGCGGCCGGCGTGGGCATGGACACGCCGCCGATGATCTCCGCCACGCGCGCGATACCCTTTGCCTCCGTAATGCGGCTGATGAAGAGTTCGCGTATCTGCTCGTTGACCGGCTCCAGTTCCAGCACGCCGAATTCGGGCATGACGTTCTTCGTGAAGCGCAGATTCTTTCCCGTACCCGCAAAGGCCGCCTCAACTTCGTCGCGGGCGGATTTGTTCCCCGCCGCGATAACATTGTGAACGGCGGGCGAACCGGCGATCAACGCGGCGTTGCGCGCGATGGTCTTGCGATTCCCGCCGTCCGTGCCGCCCGTAAGCAGCACGATGTCCGGCGCGAGGGCCTCGAGTTCGCCCAGTTCCGAGGCGGAAAGCTCGTAGGAGAAAGTCCCGACCACCTTTGCGCCCGCGCCCAAGGCGGCGAGCCGGCCCGCCTTTGTGGTGTAGTCCGGAACCAAGCCGATACAGACCATGCGCAGACCGCCCGCGGCGCTGCTGCACGCCGCGGCGCCCCGGATCTCCGCTTCTTTGATGGGGAGTTCCCGCGCGAGCGCATCCAGCGCCTTTCGCAGTCCGACGGTGATATCCGTATCCACCGTCGAGGGGGTCTGTACGCGCGCCGCCAGGGTTTCCGACTCCAAATCAAAGACGACGCCCTTTGTAAAGGTACTGCCGAAGTCGATGAATACGCGCAGTTCGCTCATGCCCTCAGATCCTGCCGCGCGCTTTCAGGTCGTCGAACAGATCGCCGACGGACAGCGCCACGTCCGATTCGGGCGGGTAAATGCGGTCAAAACCGAGCTTTTTGAACTTCACCTCGTCATCCGCGAAGTCATGCTTGCCGACGCCGAGGATGCCGCCGATGTAGAGCAGGATGTCGCCTATGCCGGCTTCGACGCATTTGGAGCGGAAGCCCTGCAGGTCCATCTCCGCCATGCCGTACAGCGAGGTCATCAACATCGCGTCCGCGGCGGTTTCCTGCGCCGCCTTTATGAACTCCTCGGGGGAGGTCTGCGCGCCGAGCGCGACAACCTTGAAGCCCGTCTCGCGCAGCACCTTCGATATGATCTTCGTGCCTATGACGTGCGCGTCCACGCCCACGGTGCCCGTGACGACGGTCGGCTGCGCGCCCTTGATCACCTCGGAAATCTCGGCGGGAATCTCGTCCTCGTCCTCCCGCGCGAGCCGGTCCGGCGGATCTATGAGACAGCCGCGGCTTAAGGTCCAAAAGTCGGCCAGACTCGTCCTGTAGCCGAGTTTGCGGCCCTCCGCCTTTTCGCGTTCGCGAATCTTTTCGTTGTTGTAGCTTTTGACCTCCTCGGGCAGGGGCAGGTTGCCGAAGTCGATGTAGCGGCAGGCGCCCTGCAGGTCCCGCGCGCCCATGCACAGGTCGCGCACGTTCACGTTGATGGAGAAAGGCGAGTCGAGTACGCCGGCCTCCAGCGCCTTGACGACGCCCACCGCGAGGTCTCCGTCTCCCATGTCGAGTACCTTGTCGATGATGGACGAAACCGCGAGTTCGCAGATGTGCTGTTCCTGCCTGACGCTCGCGTCGTCGTACTGTAAACCCTGCTGGCGCACCACGTCGAATATCCAGTTGGCGGAACGATAGGTCTGCATGTGCGATTCCACGCTCGGCACGCCGATCGCCTCATCCACGGTCTTGACCGAACACGCGTCGATGGGCGCCAGCGCCGCGACCATCGCCACATAATTGATGTAGCCGTAGGCGTAGCCGATGTCCTGCGGAAAGGCGAAGAGGGAGGATTGGTTGCCGATCAGACCCGGGATCACGACATCCGTGTGGCCGAACTTGTCGAGGTATTTGCGGAAGAGTCCCGGCGCGGCCTTGATCTCGGACACGTCCTGCGCCAGATTGCCCTGAAAGTTCATGAGGGGCACGATACTCTTCACGCCCTGCTCGACGGATGTGAGCGCCTCTATGATCTGCGTGGCGATGTTGATGTACATCGGAATGACGCCGTTGGGAATCCAGCCGTGGCAGTCGGTGGAGATGATCACGCCGCGATCCGCGTAATAGCCGATGAGCCGGCCCAGATATTGCGCGGTTTCGATACACTCCTCGGCGCTCGCGGTCTTGTCGTAACCGCCGATCCAGCCGAAGAAGCTGTTGGGCATGGCCGTCATGCCGGAGGCGAAAGCGACCTCGCCGACGAAGCTGTTGGCCACGCGCGAGGAACGCGGGTCAAAGGCGCCCTCGCAGGACTCCACCACCTTGCGCGTGACCTTGACGCCGTGGTTGATGATCGGATAGCCGTTCAGCTTCATCTTTCCCGTCTTGATGCTTTCCTCCAGCCCGGCTTGCGCCTTGTCCAGCTGGAGATTGCGCGTGTAGGAATCCGTCGTGAACGGGAAGAGCCTTACGCCGACCTCGTTGAGCGACCGTAAAAGCTCGATCTCTTTCTCCACGACGGGCACGCCGGAGCGCGGGAACAGGCCGATCTTCCCCTCCGCGCGGTACTTCGCCAGCATTTTCGTGAAATTCTTGCCGTCCGGCAGGCTCTTTTGGTAGGCTATGGCCTCGTCGAGATCGCACTCGCGGCCGGCGGCCGGCCACGGCGCCAGCACCGCGGGGCGCAACTCTTTCAGGAAAACATCCTCGTCTATGCGCTTTTGCCTGACTTTTATCATACTTTCCTCCTATGGTATTTATTTACTGACCTCGCATCGGATGCCGCGTCCCGTAAACACCGTCTCGGCGCGCGCGAGGTTCTCGGGCGTGTTCTCCGCGAGATCGTCCAGCGTGTAGCGCATCCCCACCGCGGCGTATTTGTTGGCGCCGTACTTGTGATACGGGAGGATGTGGACGGTCGCGTCCGGCACGATCTCCGCCGCGATCGTCGCGATCGCGTGCAGGTTTTCGTCGGAATCGTTCAGGCCCGGCACGAGCGGTACGCGAATGACGGTGGGTATCCCGCGCGCCGCGATCGTGCGCAGGTTTTGCAGGATGATATCGGGCGGCACGCCGATCAGTTCCGCGTGTCTTTGCGCATCCGTCAGCTTCAGATCGAAGTATACGAGGTCCGTGTGGGCGAGTACCTTGTCCAGGGCCTCCGGACTGCCGAAGCCCGATGTGTCCGCGCAGGTGTGTATGCCCTCCTCCTTGCAGCGGCTGAATACGGACGCGACAAAATCCGGCTGCGAGAGTATTTCTCCGCCGGAACAGGTGACGCCTCCGCCGGAGGTTTCGTAATAGACGGCGTCCTTGCGGATAAGCTTAAAGACCTTGTCCGTCGTCATGCTTTCGCCGGATATTTTAAGCGCCTCCGCCGGGCAGACCTTTACGCAGGCGCCGCAGACCACACAGCGCGCGCGGTCGATCTCGATCCCGTCCTCCGTGCGCGTCGGCGCGCCGTTCGGACAGACGTTGACACACGCCCCGCATTTCTTGCAGGACGTGTATCGATAGGAGAGTTCGGGATGCGGATTTTGCGATTCGGGGTTGGAACACCAAGGACAGCGCAGGGGGCAACCTTTCAGGAATACGGTTGTGCGAATGCCGGGGCCGTCGTCGATGCTGTAACGCTGGATGTTGAATACAGTCCCCTCGGTATTGTTCATGCAGACAGCTCCTCTTAAAATGCCGCCGCGCGGCCCCGCAGCGCGAAGAGCGCCGCGGGGCCGCACAGCGAAGTTATTTTTCGGTCAGATGTCATTTCTTTAAATGATCTCGTGCATCGTGCGGTTTACGATCTCCGCCTGCAGACCCGGGGGCAGGTCGATGAAGTAGGCGCTGTAGCCGCCCACGC
>JAITKU010000198.1 GCA_031278255.1 Eubacteriales Family XIII. Incertae Sedis bacterium
TTCCTTTTTGACGGCATGGCGCCGGATTCAACGCCGGCTTCGCCCCCACCTTTGCCCACAATAATTATACACTTACCATGCGCCGTCGGAATCTTGCAAAATCGCTGTTAGAAATCTTGCAAAATCGCTGTTGAAAATCTTGCAAAATCGCTGTTGAAAATCTTACAAAATCGCTGTTGAAAATCTTACAAAATCGCTGTTGAAAATCTTGCAAAATCGCTGTTGCATGATATAATAGAAATATGGAAAACGGAAGAGCCTACACCTCCAGATTGATAGATGTCTTAATCGAGCGCAAATTGCAAGCTTCGGGCGGAATTTTGCTGCGCGGACCGCGCGCGGTCGGAAAGACGACAACCGCGCTTCACCATGCGAACAGCTTTATACGCCTAGACGCTTCGGAACAGATTCTGACGCAGGCAATATTCGCTCCCAAAACGCTTTTGCTCGGCGATACCCCGCGTCTGATCGACGAGTGGCAGCTTGCGCCGGGGATTTGGAACGCGGCTCGGCACGAGATTGACGTGCGGGCGCTGCCCGGACAGTTCATCCTTACGGGATCGGCGGCGCCGAGTGAGGATAAGACGCGGCATACCGGAGCGGGGCGCTTCTCACGGCTGACGCTCAGACCCATGACCCTCTGCGAAAGCAACGAATCCACCGAGCAAGTGGATTTCGCGGCACTCTTCTCAAAAGACGCAAAGCTTAGCGGTTTCGGCGGCCCGACCGTCGAGGACTACGCGGAAAAAATTGTCCGCGGCGGATGGCCGGCGCTGATTGGGTTTTCGCCCGCAATCGCTTCGGAGGCCCTGATCGACTATATTGAAAATATAGCGTCTGTGGATTTGCGCACTTTGGACAGTCCGCCCGATCCTGTCCGGATGGCAACGCTCATGCGGATTGTCGCGCGGAACACATCCACAGAGGCTTCTTTGGAAAAATTGGCTGCCGAATCGGAGATTTTTTACGGCAGCCTCAGGGCGCCGACCGTCAGAAAATATCTGGATCAGCTGACGCGCATTTTTGTGGTGGAAGAACTGCCCGCTTGGCGGACGCACATAAGGTCCGCGGTCCAAGCGCGCGTGAAACCCAAATGGCACTACACGGATCCGTCCCTCGCGGCGGCGGCGCTGCGGATTTCTCCGAATGCGCTGCTTGCGGACCTGAACACGATGGGGCTGTTTTTCGAGTCCCTTGCCATACGCGATCTGCGCGTGTATGCCGAATGCGCGGGCGCGAAAGTATTTCATTATCGGGATTCGACAAACCTGGAAATCGACGCGATCATAGAACGTTTCGACGAAAGTTGGATCGCGGTCGAGATCAAACTCGGAGGCGAGGCCGCCATCAGAGAAGCCGTTTCAAATTTCGATAAGCTGAAAAACCGGCTGACGGAGAGAAGAAGAGAAAACCTGATTTCATGCTGCGTCATTACAGCGGGTGAGAACAGCTATACGCGTCCCGACGGCGTACACGTCGTGGCGCTCGGGCATTTGTCCGGACGCATCCGGGCCTAGGCGCGGATAGGGGTGCGTTTGCGCTGTATGCGCTCACTTTGCGCCCGGATCGGCGGCGCGACGCTCGGCGAGATATTCCCCGATCACGGCGGTGAACACCTCGCCGTACTGCTCCGCCTTGCGTTTGCCGACGCCGGACACCGCAAGGAAAGATTCTTCGTCCTGCGGCAGCAATCTGCACATATCGCGCAGGGCGGCATCCGAAAAGACCACGAAAGCCGGGACCTCCGCGGCGGCGGCGAGCCTGCTTCTGAGCGCGCGGAGCCTCTGAAACAGCGTCGCATCCATAGCGTCTCCCGCGCCTTTGGGCGCGTCTTTGCCTTTTGGCAAGGACGCCTCCGGGGGCGCGTATTTGGGCAGCTTCATAAGTACGGAACGCGCGCCGCGCGTGATCTCGGCATAGGAGGGCGCGAGCCGCAGCAAGGGATACTCGCCCTCGGACACGAGGAGATAACCCTCGCGGATCAGGTGGTCCGTGATGTCGTAGATACGGCGAATCGGTTGATCCGCCATAATGCCGTAGGTAGACAGGGTGTCGAGCTTCTGTTGCAGGATGCGTTCATTTCTCGATCCGTGCAGGATTTGCGCCACCATGCTCTTGCCGAAGCTGCGCCTGCGCTCGTCCAATCTGTAGATACAGGAAATGATCTTTTTGGCTTCGAGCGTGACATCCGCACTCTCGAAGTTCGTATTGCAATTTTCGCAGTTGCCGCAGTATCCGGGTGCGTTTTCGCCGAAATATTTCAATATATAGCCGCGCAGACAATCGGTGGAATGGCAGTACCACGTCATCGCTTTCAGCAGTTCCTCATCCTTTTGCTGCAGAGACGCGCGCTCCTCCGGGCTTAGTTCTTCGTTGGCCTCGAGGCCCTTTTGTATCAGGAATCGGTTCGTGCGAACGTCCCGACTGCCGTAAAGCAACACGCAATCGGCGGGCGAACCGTCCCGCCCGGCTCTTCCGGCTTCCTGATAGTAGCTCTCGATATTCTTGGGCATGTTGAAATGAACGACAAAGCCGACGTTGGATTTGTCTATGCCCATGCCGAAAGCGTTTGTCGCGACGATAACGGAACAGCGATCATACAGAAAATCGTCCTGGCTTTCACGTCGTTCGCGCTCATCGAGGCCGGCGTGATACCGAACGGCGGCATAGCCTTTTTCGCACAAGGCCGCGCAAACCTCTTCCACCGTTTTGCGCGTCGCGCAGTAGACGATGCCGCTCTTCCCCTTGTTGGCGTCCAAATAGGAGAGGAGCGCACGCAGCTTGTCCTGCGGTTTTTTCACGGAAAAGTGAAGATTTCGGCGATCGAAGCCCGTGGAAATCAGATAGGGGTCTTTAAGGCGCAACAGAGAAACGATGTCGTCCCGCACCTTGTTTGTGGCCGTGGCCGTGAAAGCGCTCAGCACCGGGCGGTTTTCGAGGGTTTCCACAAAGCGCGTGATATCGAGGTAGGCGGGGCGAAAGTCCTGCCCCCACTGCGATACGCAGTGCGCCTCGTCCACGGTGATCATCGATATGGGAAGCCCTGCCGCAAGCGCGAGAAATTCCGCGAGGAGCAGACGTTCGGGCGCGACGTAAAGCAGTTTGTATTCGTTCCTTGCGGCGCGGCGCAGGACGTTGCTGTATTCGCCGGCGGTCAAGGAACTGTTCAAAAGAGCGGCTTTGACGCCGGATTCGAGCAGACCCGAGACCTGATCTTTCATCAGGGAGATCAGCGGGGAAATCACGACGGTAAGCCCGTCAAACGCCAGCGCGGGAACTTGGTAGCAGATGGATTTGCCGGCCCCGGTCGGCATGATCGCCAACACATCGCGGCCGGACAGTATGTTGGCAATGACCGCCTCCTGCCCCTCACGAAATTCATCGTAGCCGAAATATTTCTTCAGTATCGCGTTCGCGCGACGGTCTGTTTCCCTGTCCATGCGCCTCCGTTCCGTGGTGACTTTGGTGTTCGCGTATCCCCGTTCTTTTTCTTGATTATATATCAGGGATTCTTTAAAATCAACGGATTTTTCGGCGC
>JAITKU010000269.1 GCA_031278255.1 Eubacteriales Family XIII. Incertae Sedis bacterium
TCCGCGCCGCATACTTTGCATATCAGATCATTCTCTTCAAGCAAATTACCGCACACCTTGCAATACATCGGATACCTCCCTTTGTTTCACCGTAAACTACATTATATTATAGATCAAGACGCAAGGCAACGGAAAGAAGGGAAAAAAGCAAAAGGCCCGAACCGATTTTTTTATTGACAAGCATACACCGACATGTTAACATGTGAAATGGACGAAAAAAGATCGTTTTCGCGCGCCGTTAGCTCAGCCGGCAGAGCACCTGACTCTTAATCAGGGTGTCCAGGGTTCGATCCCCTGACGGCGTACCATCCGAAAGCCTTGGAACTCTGATGATTTCAAGGCTTTCCTTTTTGGATGGAGCCAAAATCGAACATAGAATTATGAAAGGAATGCGCGAGGTATGAACGATCCGGCGTCGTTGCGCAAAGACAGGGCCTTCCTCGAAAGGGTCATGGAACACATGATGCTCGTGCGGAAGTTCGAGGATGCGGTGTTTGCGCTGTTCAAGGAGGGAAAAATCCACGGTACCACGCATCTCTGCGTGGGGGAGGAAGCGACGGGGGTCGGCAGCGTGTTCGCGCTCAAGCCGCGGGATTGCGTACTGTCCACGCACAGGGGGCATGGGCAGGTGCTCGCCAAAGGCGCTTCCGTCAAGGATATGATGGCCGAAATGCTGGGCAGGGAGGCCGGCACGAACCGCGGTCGCGGCGGTTCCATGCACATGGCGGATATCGGGGTGAACGCGCTCGGTGTGGGCGGCGTAATCGGCGCCGGCTGTCCGATCGCGTGTGGCGTGGCGCTCTCGTTCAAGCTGCGCGGGGAGAAGGACCGCGTCGCGGCCGTTTTTTTCGGCGACGGCTCGTCCAACGAGGGCGCCGTGCACGAGGCCATGAACCTTGCCGCCGCGTGGCGCTTGCCGCTTCTCTTCATATGTACGAACAACGGCTACGGTATGAGCACGCCGCTCGAAAGAGCGGTCAACGACACCGATTTGACGAAGCGGGCGTATCCCTACGGCATCAGGAGCGCAGAGGTGGACGGCAATGATGTGTTGGCGGTCTACGCAGCCGTCGGCGCGGCGCGCGCGTATATGGTGGAGGAAGGGAAGCCCGCGTTCATCGTGGAACATACCTATCGCACGAGCGGTCATTCCAAGAGCGACGGCAACCGATATCGAAGCGCGGAGGAGATCGCGTATTGGCGGTCGGAAAACCCTGTCGCGCGCTTTGCGAAGGTGATGCTCGACAGCGGTTTTTCCGAAGCGGATATAGAAGCCATCGATGAAAGAGCTGCGGCGACGATAGCCGAAGCGACGGCCTATGCCGAGGCTTGCCCGTATCCCGCAGCCTCGCCGCGGGAGCTTGAAGCGGAAACGTACAGCGATTGAAGAGAGGTTCCGAAAGAGTGTCAATGCGCGAGATTACATATGCGGAAGCCGTGCGCGAGGCGATGTGCGAAGAAATGCGGCGCGACGAGAATGTGTTTTTCATGGGTGAGGATATCGGCGTATACGGCGGCGCCTTCGGCGTATCGGAGGGTATGTTGCGGGAATTCGGCGCGGAACGCGTCCGCGAAACGCCGATATCGGAAACGGCCTTCGTCGGCGCGGGCGTCGGCGCGGCGCTGATGGGCATGCGTCCGATCGTCGAGTTGATGTTTTCCGATTTCATTTCGGTCTGCATCGATCAGATCATCAATCAGGCGGCCAAGCTGCGCTTTCTCCTCGGTGGCGCGGTCAGCGTGCCGCTGGTGCTGCGCGCCGCCGCCGGCGGCGGCACGGGTGCCGCCGCGCAGCATTCGCAGTCGCTTGAGAGCCTGTATACGAATATCCCCGGACTCAAGGTCGTCGCGCCTTCGACGCCATACGACGCCAAGGGCTTGTTGAAATCGGCGATTCGCGACAACAACCCCGTAATTTTTCTGGAACAGAAAAAGCTCTATCGCGTCAAGGATTGGGTGCCCGAGGAGGCGTACACCATACCGCTCGGCCGCGCCGACGTCAAGCGGGCGGGAGAGGATGTCAGCGTCATAACATACGGTCGCATGGTGCGGATGTGCCTCGATACGGCGGCAAAGCTGGCTTCGGAGGGCATAAGCGCGGAGGTGATCGATCTGCGCAGCCTGCTGCCGCTCGACGCGGATGCGATCCTGCGGAGCGTGCGAAAGACGCGCCGCGTCGTGATCGTGCATGAAGCCGTCACGTTCTCGGGCTTCGGTGCGGAGATCGCCGCGCGGATAGCGACCGACGAAGCGTTGTTTTGCCTGAAAGCGCCGATCAAGCGCGTCGGCGCCTATTCCTGTCCGATCCCTTTCAGTCCCATGCTGGAAGAAAGCGTCTTTCCGACGCCGGACAGAATAGAAGCGGCGATTCGGGAAACCCTGTGAACCCCGTGCGCGGTGCCGGCGCGCGGGCCGTGAAACCGCAAGAGATATCCGGTTCGCACAGCCGTACAAATGACGGAATGCGGGATTCCTTGCGGTGAGGATTGCATCGACGGTTGGCGCCCGGCTTTCGGACCGTAGCGAGTCTGTGAAAGTTTTGTGAAGATTAAGAAAATGCATTGACTTTTCTGTAACAATTCTGTAATATTAATCGTGCACTCCAATCGAAAATCAATATTGGTCGAACCCTTAATAAAGTGGCGGGTGTTCCATATGACCGTTTTGAATGGCGCCGCCATTTGAACGACGACGTCAAAATCGAATATTATTCCGTTTGACAAGAGTTGAAGATATTGCAGAGAGGTCGTTTTTATGAACCCATGGAATCGCATACGCGGGATTGAGGACAAAAGAACGCTTCACAAGGCGCATCCCCTTGCGGCCTCGACCTTGCGCTTGAGCGACGGCGTACGCTTCGTTCGCGGCAGACTGCTGCGCCTTCGGCGCAGGACCGGCTTGGTCTGCGCGCGCACGGTTGCGGCGGTGGAGCGCCAAGGATACAGGCTTGCGGACGCCGTTGCGCCGATGCGCGCGCGGGCGGTCGCGTTTTTGTCTCCGCGTCTTTCGAGGGCGGCGAGCACGGTGCGGCTCATCGCCATAGCGGCGGCGGTGATCGTCGGTCCGCCTGTCGCGGGCGCCGCTTCATTCGTATCGACAAGACTTTCAAAACGCTTCGGCCGTTTCGGCAGGAGGCTGTGTATCGGTGCCGGAGGGCTTGCTTTTGCGGCTTTGGTCGCGGTATGCGTTCTGATCTTGCCGACGATCCCGGCGCCCGATACGGACGCATCCGTTCGGACCCTCGCAACCGGGGATGAACCCGAAATCGATGAAGAAGAAAACGACCGGAGCGACGGTTCCTCCGACGGTTCCTCGGAGGCGGAGGCAAAGCGGAGCATATGGGAGTTGCGTATAAACGACGCGCCGGTTGTGGCCCTCGCGTCACAGGCGGAAGCGGAAAGCGTGCTCGAACAGGTGAAAAAAAGTTATCTGAACGGCGATTCGGAGCTTTTGGGAGCCGAGATCAAGGAAGATGTGCGGATAGCGGAGGTCGAGGCGGATTCCGCCGCGCTTTCTGAGCTTGCGGACGCGGCTGCGGCCGTATCCTACATATTGACCGGAACCAAGGAGCCCAAAATATATACCGTTCAAAGCGGCGATACCGTGTGGGAGATCACGCGGGCCAACGGCATCAGCCAAGACGAGCTCGTCAAGTCGAATCCGGGCCTGATTCCGAACAAGCTCAAGATAGGCCAACAACTCAACCTGTACGAAACAAAACCCTATCTGACGATTCGCACGGTCGAGATCGCAAGCAAGCTTGAGCCCATCGCATTCCGGACGAATTATCAAAATTCGGACGAGCTGTACAAGGGGCAGACGAAGATACTCGTCGCGGGCGTGCCCGGCGCCAAGGCGACGCAGACGCAGCTTACAAAGGAAAACGGCATAGTCGTGGAATCCGTCGAACTCGGCTCGGTCATCACGGCGGAGCCGCAACCGCAGACCGCGCTGGTCGGCACGAAGCCGCTTGAAACCTTCGCGGGCTCCGGCAGCCTGATCAGCCCGCTCACGCATATAGAGATCTCGTCGGGCTTCGGATCGCGCGGCAAGCGGCGGCATCTGGGCGTGGACATGCGCAGCCCCAAGGGCAGCCCGGTATACGCGGCGGACGGCGGCGTGGTCACGACCTCGGCCTACAAGGGCAGCTACGGCAATCTGATCGTGCTGAACCACGGCAGCGGGCTTGAAACCTATTACGCCCATTGCGATACGCTCCTCGTGTCGGTCGGGGAGGTCGTCGCCAAAGGCCAGCAGATCGGGACCGTCGGCATCAGCGGTAACGCGACGGGCTACCACTTGCATTTTGAGGTCCGGGTGAACGGCGCCTACCAAAATCCGCTGAATTATTTCTGATAAAATCTTTCCGCGTTTTCGCATCCAGGACCCAACCGGAGTTTGGTATCATGAAAGAACGGGTGTCCGTCATCAAAAAAGTTGTTTGCGGTGGTTCAAATCCCTCCCGCATGCCGAAAATGGCGGATGCCATGCGGCTTTGACCGCATGGCATCCGGATGCACCCAAAATTCTGGCGGAAAGTCAGGGATTCGAACCCCGGTTCGGCTCATCACCGAATCACGTTTTCAAGACGTGCGCCTTCGACCGCTCGGCCAACTTTCCCTATTATATCCAATGCGTGAATGGCCCGGTGCGTCCGAATTGTTTCGGTTTCTTCGGCGACACGATGAAAAGAACGGTACATGTCCATGCCGATTTCGCTC
>JAITKU010000218.1 GCA_031278255.1 Eubacteriales Family XIII. Incertae Sedis bacterium
CGGCCGGAAAATGGGACAGCGAAGTGAACCGCAGGTGAACGGAGGAGTGAGGCGAAGCCGAACGTTGCACCCGCCACTGACAGCTTGGAAAGTTGAAACCCGCCGCCTGTAGAGGCGGGAGACTGACGCCGTCGTTCAATTTTGGCTCCGTCCAATATTCGGCTTCGCCCGCCGCCCCGCGGAACACAGCCGCCGGGGGATTGCAAGCCCACGCCGGCCGGAATGAAGCCGGCCCCGGCCTTTCGGCGGGGGATTGGGCGGCGGCGTTCATTACCTCGCAGAGTCCCGGTTGCGGGGTATTTATTTCAAAATCGCTTGAAAATGTGCCTCTGTTGGTGTACAATGAATTGTCGAAATATGTTGTTTCGCCCTGTTTTCGCAAATGAAGAGGATCAAACGGACGCGGCTTTCGCGGGATTTCCGCGTGAAGCGCTGTGTTCGTGTGCAAAAAATATGTAATGAAAGGGTTTTTAAGGTATGTCTGCAAATGTAAATCAGCAAAAGTACGACGCGGAACAGATACAGGTTCTGGAGGGCCTTGAACCTGTCAGAAAAAGGCCCGGCATGTATATCGGCAGCACGGGTCCCCGCGGTCTGCATCATCTGGTGTATGAGGTTGTGGACAACAGCGTGGACGAGGCTTTAGCCGGCTTCTGCAAGAATATCAGCATTGTGATACAGAAAGACAATTCCGTATTGGTGGAGGACGACGGGCGCGGTATGCCCGTCGATATACATCCGACGCTCGGCATTCCCGCCGTGGAGGTCATCCATACGGTGCTGCACGCCGGCGGCAAGTTCGGCGGCGGCGGATATAAGGTATCGGGCGGTCTGCACGGCGTGGGCGCCTCCGTGGTCAACGCCCTCTCCGAACGCATGGAGGTAGAAATCAAGCGAAACGGCCGCATATACAGGCAGGTATACGCGCGCGGCGAAACGCAGACGAAGCTGGAAATCGTCGGCGAGGCGAAAAAGACGGGTTCGCGGACGATGTTCAAGCCCGATCCGGAGATATTCGACGAGGTGGATTTCGATTACGATACGCTGGAACACCGCCTGCGGGAGATGGCTTTCCTGAACAAGGGCGTAAGGATCAACCTCACGGACGAACGCGAGGACCGCAAGAAGAAAGAGTCTTTTTATTACGAGGGCGGCATACGCGAGTTCGTCAAACATCAGAACAAGGCCAAGGAGCCGATCCATCCGGATATCATCTATTTTGAGGTGAAGCGGGGCGGGGACGTTGAGATAGAGGTTGCCATGCAGTACACCGACCGCTACAACGAGACCATACTGTCCTACGCGAACAACATCAACACGACGGAGGGCGGCACACATCTGGTGGGCTTCAGGTCCGCCCTGACGCGCGTGTTCAACGACTACGCGAAGAGGAACAAATTCCTGAAAGAGAACGACGCCGGCTTCGCCGGCGAGGACGTGCGCGAGGGTTTGACGGCTGTCGTTTCCGTAAAGCTTACGGAACCGCAGTTTGAGGGGCAGACCAAGACCAAGCTCGGCAACAGCGAAATGCGGGGTTACGTCGAGACCGGCACAAACGAGAATCTCATGGCCTTTCTCGAAGAAAACCCGGCGCAGGCGCGCGTGATCGTGGAGAAATGCCTGCTGACGGCCAGGGCGCGGGAGGCGGCGCGCAAGGCGCGCGAGTTGACGCGCAGGAAAGGCGCCCTCGACGATTTTGCCCTGCCGGGCAAGCTTGCGGACTGCGCCGAACGCGATCCCACGCTGTCGGAGATTTTCCTCGTGGAGGGGGATTCCGCCGGCGGCACCGCAAAGGACGGGCGCGACCGGGCGCGGCAGGCCATCCTGCCCCTGCGCGGCAAGATTTTGAACGTGGAGAAAGCGCGCTTCGACAAGATACTGAATTCCGATCAGATCAAGAACATGATCACGGCTTTCGGCTGCAACGTCGGAGACGAGTTCAACGAGGAAAAACTGCGCTACCACAAGATCATCGTCATGACGGACGCGGACGTTGACGGCGCCCACATCCGCACCCTGCTCTTGACGTTCTTCTACCGGTACATGAAGCCCCTGCTCCAAAACGGCTACGTCTACCTCGCCCAACCGCCGCTGTATCAGGTCAAACGCGGCAAGGAGATCCACTACACCTACACGGAGCGGGAACAGGAAAAGCTGCTCGCGGAGATCGCCGCGAAATACCCGAACACAAAAATGGAAATCAAGCGTTACAAGGGCCTCGGCGAGATGGACGCGGAACAGCTCTGGGACACGACGATGAACTACGAAAACAGGACCTTGATACAGGTGATGATAGACGACGAATCCGCCGCGGACGAAACCTTTTCCATGCTGATGGGAGACAAGGTTCCGCCGCGCCGCAAGTTCATCGAGGACAGCGCGCGGGCCGTTAAGAATTTGGATATATAGGTAAAAATTATGGATTTGCTTGACGACAGAAGACTGGTTCAGCACGAAATACACACAGAAATGCGGGAGTCCTACATCGACTACGCGATGAGCGTCATCGTGGGGCGGGCGCTTCCCGATGTGCGGGACGGGCTTAAACCCGTACACAGGCGCATTCTCTACGGCATGATAGAACTCGGGCTCACGCCGGACAAACCCACGAAGAAATCCGCGCGTATCGTCGGCGATGTCATGGGTAAATACCACCCGCACGGCGATTCCTCGGTCTATGACGCGATGGTGCGCATGGCGCAGCCTTTCTCGATCCGCTACCCGCTGGTGGAGGGACAGGGGAATTTCGGCTCCGTGGACGGCGACAGCGCGGCGGCCCAGCGTTATACGGAGGCGCGACTGGCGCCGCTCGCCCTGCAAATGCTGCGCGACATAGACAAGGATACCGTCGATTTCGCGCCCAACTTCGACGGCGATGAGAAAGAACCGACGGTCCTGCCCTCCCGCTTTCCGAACCTGCTCGTCAACGGCTCGAACGGCATAGCCGTCGGCATGGCCACATCCATTCCGCCGCACAATCTCGGTGAGGTGATCGACGCGGCGATAAAGCTGATCGACGATCCCGAAGCCACGATAGAGGATTTGATCCGGATCATCAAGGCGCCGGATTTTCCGACGGGCGCGATCATACTCGGCAAGAACGGCGCGAAAGAGGCCTATCGCACGGGACACGGCCGCGTGATCGTTCGCTCCAAGACGGAAATGGAGGAAACGAACAAGGGCAAGCAGCAGATCATCGTTACGGAGATACCCTACCAGGTCAACAAAGCCGCGCTGATCGAAAAGATCGCCGATCTCGTCAAGGAGAAGCGGCTCGACGGTATCAGCGCCATCCGCGATGAAAGCAACCGCCAAGGTATGCGTATCGTCATAGAACTCAAACGGGACGCGAATCCGCAAATTTTGTTGAATCGCCTGTTCAAGCACACGCAGTTGCAGGAAAGCTACAGCATGATCCTGATCGCCCTCGTAAACGGCGAGCCTAAGATGTTGAACCTGCAGCAAATCCTCACGGAATACCTGAAGCACCAGAAAGAAGTCGTGACGCGGCGCTGCATATTCGAGCGCAAAAAGGCGGAGGCGCGCGCCCATATCCTGGAGGGCCTGCGCATTGCGCTGGACAATATCGACGAGGTTATTCGGATCATACGCGAGAGTTACAACGACGCGCGGGAACGGCTGATGGAGCGCTTCGGCCTCTCCGAGATACAAACGCAGTCCATACTCGAAATGCAGTTGCGCCGTCTGCAAGGGCTTGAACGCGAGAAGATAGACAACGAATATGCCGAACTACAGAAGCTGATCGCCTATCTGACCGCGATTCTCGAGAGCGAAGAGAAGCTGATGGGCGTCATTCGGGAGGAACTTCTCGAGATCAAGCAGAAATACGGCGATGCGCGGCGCACGAAGATTTCCGTGGACGCCGCGGAGATAGAGGAAGAGGATTTGATCGAGGAGGGCAAGGTCGCCGTCACGCTGACACATCTCGGCTACATCAAACGCGTTTCGGCCGACATCTACAAGACGCAAAAACGCGGCGGCAAGGGCGTCACGGGCCTCACGACGCGCGAAAACGACTTTGTGAAGAGCCTCGTCATGACCTCCACGCACGACTTCCTCATGTTCTTCACGAACACGGGCACGGCCCACAAGATCAAGGCTTACGAAATCCCGGACGCGCAGCGGACGGCCAAGGGCACGCCCGCCGTCAATTTCCTCTCGCTGATGCAGCGCGAACGGATCACGGCCATGATGCCCATCCGCGAATTCAGCGATGACAAATACCTGATCGCCGTGACGAAGTTCGGCTCGATCAAAAAGACGCCGCTGTCGCAGTTCGACACAAACCGGAAGAACGGCTTGATCGCGATCAGCTTAAAAGAGGGCGATGAATTGATCGGTATCAAGCAGACGAGCGGCACCGGCAGCGTGATCATCGTCACGCGAAACGGCAAGTGCATATGCTTCCACGAGAACGATGTGCGCGCCATGGGCCGCATGGCCGGCGGCGTGCGCGCGATCAAACTGGAGGGCGACGACGAGATTGTGGCCATGGAACTCGCGGAACAGGACGAGGAGCTGCTCGTCGTTACGCAGAACGGCTTTGGCAAGCGGACGGCCGTCGAGGATTACAAGGTACAGACGCGCGGCGGCAAGGGTCTTTTGACCTACGACAAGGCCAAGTTCAAAAAGACGGGCGCGCTGATCGGCGCGATGGTCGTCAACGAGGACGACGAGATCCTGCTCATCAACTCCGACGGTATCATCATACGGATCAACGCCGGCGAGGTTTCCAAGCTGGGCCGCGCCACGCAGGGCGTCAAGATCATGAAAGTCGGGGAGAATACGAACATCATTGCGATGGCAAAGGTCATTCGGGAGGACGAAGCGGACGCCGACGAGAACGACGCCGCGGCGCCGTCCGCCGGCGCGGAATCCGAAAAAGGCGCCGCGCCGGGCGAACAGCTTGCGCTCGATACGGAATAAGCGACACCGGGCGGAATGCGGCGGCAGACGAGAAACCTGACTTTTTTGCGATTTGCTGTGTTTTTTTACGGTTTGAAGCTTTTCTTAGGGGGTATAACATGTACGGAAACGCGCGTTGATTGATTTCCGGCTCGGTCGAACGGTTTTTGGGGCGGATGCGCTGTTCACCGGCGAAAGCTGCCGGCCTGTGCCGAGCCGATAAGGAAAGGGAACAAAATGGCGGATGTGCTAAAATTCATGATACCGGGAAAGCCGGAATATGTAAGAACGGTAAGGCTTGCCATTTCATCCTTGGCGGGCAGCGCGGGTTTCGATATCGAAGCGGTTGAGGATATCATGATGGCGGTTTCGGAAGCCTGTTCCAATCTCGTGTGTCACGGCGTCGGCGCGCGCGACGCGTCCTACGAGGTTTCCTGCGAAATGTTCGGCGATCGTATCGTGATTCGGATCGAAAATCTGCCCGACTGCTGCGAAGAGGACGCGCACGGGGAACGGCGGCCCGTCTCGTTTCGGGAGGGCGGGATCGGCCTGAACATCATCAAGACGCTGATGGACGAGGTGGACGTACTCCCCGCCGTGGGGCGCGGGACAAGGATACAGATGATTAAGTATGTAAGTGGAATTTGAGCGGGCGGCGGCCGAAAACAAAGGACAAAATATGGACTCCGGTAGCGCGAAAACGATCAGCAACAAGGAGCTTTTTGAACAATACAGCCGAACGCGAAGCCTTGCATTGCGAAATGAAATCATCGAAAAATACTTATACTTGGTCGATATCCTGATCAAGAAGTATTTGAATAAGGGCATGGACTACGATGATCTGTATCAGGTAGGGGCCATGGCCCTTATTTTTGCCGTCGAGCGTTACGATATCTCCAAGGGTTTCGAGTTTACAAGCTTTGCGACGCCGACCATCATCGGCGAGATCAAGCGCTATTTTCGCGACAAGGGCTGGGCCATGAAAGTGCCGCGCCGCCTCAAGGAGATATCCTCGCGGATCCCCGCCGTCAAGGAGGACCTCTACGGAAAATTGTTCAGAAATCCGACTGTGCCGGAATTGGCGGAGGCGCTCGGCCACAGCGAGGATGATGTGCTGGAAGCCCTCGAAAGCGGCAGGGCCTACGGCGTCTACTCGCTGAATCAAAACGTCGAGGACCTCGGCGAACAGGGCGAGGTCCCCTCACTCGAACGTTTCACGGGCATAGAGGACAAGGGCTACGCGAGCTTTGAGAACGCGGAGATCATCAAAAAGGTGCTGGACGGTCTGAGCGAGAAAGAAAAGGAGATATTCCACCTGCGCTTCATCAACAACAACACCCAGCAGGAGATCGCGGATGAAATGGGCGTTTCCCAAATGACGATCTCCCGTCTCGAACGTCTGATCAAGAAGAAGTTCAAGGATGAGTATTTTCGATGAGGCGCGCTGCCGCGCGGCCCGTTTTTTGGACCCCCCGGGCGGGGGACCGGAGCATATCGCGGGGGACACGCGGGAGCGGATTTAGGACTTCGTTCGCCGGAGACGGCACAAGGCCCGCGCATACCGGGCCGGCGGACGTTACAGTCCCGCCCGTGGCTGCTCCGCCCAATTTGTCAGCGACAACCCGTCTATACCCTCGAAATGCTTTGTATTGTTCGTTACGAGCGTACAGCCGTTTACGAGGCAGAATGCCGCGATAAGTATGTCGGAATCCCCCATCGGTTTTCCCGTTCGGCAACTTACGGCATGTATACGCGCGGCTTGTTCCCAGGCCGACAGGTTCATTTCACCGATTGAGTAAAGGGCGCAAATCCGCTCAAAAATCCTTTCCTTTGCAGGGCTTGCCTTACGCAAAAATCCGCGTCGAATTTCGTAATAGGCTACCGGTGGGATCAACAAGGAATGTCCCTCAACCAACGACGCGCGAAGCGAAGCGGAAACGTGTTCATGGCCCTGTATGAAATACGAAAGGATGTTTGTATCGAGCGCATAGGTCACAATGTCACCTCACGATTGAACGCCGCCGCCCAATCCCCTGCCGAAAGGTTGGGACCACCGCTTCATACGACCGGCGTGGGCTTGCAATCCCCCGCCGGCTATGTTCTGCGGGGCGGCGGGGACGGTAAACTCCTAACCCGCTAAAGCGGGGGAGTTGTCGAGTGGCTCCTTCCAACCGTTTGCAAAAGGCGCAAACGGGGATAC
>JAITKU010000267.1 GCA_031278255.1 Eubacteriales Family XIII. Incertae Sedis bacterium
CGTTTCCTTTCCGGCCTATCTGCTGGAGGTGTTCGGCGACGCGGGCTTTGCGCTTGAAGTCAAGCTGCCCGACGGGGAAATGCGCTTCAGCGTCATGGCCGCCAAATATCTCGCGCGCCATATCCTCGGCGAGGAGATTGACGTGGCGCGCGTCCTCAGCGTGCCGGATGTGAACAGCTACATACGGGAGTACGGCATAGACACGGAAATCGCCATCCGGCTGACCTTCATCGAAACGGGCGCGCTGTCCGCCGTGCAGCAAAGCGCGGTCGGAAACGGCAGGGTGCTGGACACGTCGCTCTCCTACAAAGGCGGCGCGATCGACCGTTACGACGGCGCGATCGAAATCACGGTAGCCCATGCGGGCAACCTGTCCGCCGTCCGGTCCCTCAATAGTCTCGGAACGGGACCCGCGCTCGCGTACAGCTACGCGAGCGGGCGCGTTCGTTTCAGCGCCCTGCGTCTCTCCCTCTTCGCGCTCATTTGAACGACGCCAAATTTGAACGACGCCAAATTTAAAAACGAAGCGGTCTGCGGCGGCGCGGCGCGCCGCCGCGGAATCGAAATATTATATTTGTATTTCCTATTTCATTTGTGCGTCCTGTCGAGTATAATGGTTCTAGAGAATCATATGAGATAGGAGTGTCAAATGGCGATACATGTGCAGAAGCAAAACGACGGTTTGATCAATGTCTCTTTCTCCGGCAGGAAAGAGGATTCTCAAATCATCGATCTGAACCGCGTAAACAATGTGACGGGCGAAATCGTATTTGAACTGTTCAACGAGCTTCACGGATACGGACGCAGTCTCTTCCTTATGAGCAAGATCGATTTCAACAACCATGCCGACACGCTCTGCATGGTCAATTTCACACCTTTCAGCCCCGACGTTCCGCAGTACAATTCCGAGGATATGCACGCGCTGGCGGCGCTTTTGGAAAACAACATCGACGCTTCGAGCGGCTACGAGCGTTTGCTGCGGGACAATACCCCCGCCTTTCTCCTCTGGCGCGACGCGCATTGCACGATTGTGACGGCCAAATGCGACGACGGCGTTATCGTCGCCGCCTATCATGACGAGCATTCGCATTCCAACATGGGCGCGTACATAGCCATGACCGCCGTCTACTTTGCCAAGCTCGATTACATGTACGACGACAAGCGTCTGGGCGAGGCGATATCCGCCATGCTCGTAAACAGGGATTCGCCTTTCATAAATATCTACGATATGGCGACCGACATCATTCGCGACTATCTCCTCCCGGACGAATAGAGGCCTCCACGGCGGCCCTGACCGCGCGCGCCGCGGCCAAAGCGTCCGCCTGCGACAGTATGGCGGAAACGACGGCGACGCCGTCCGCCCCGGCCGCTATCACCGACGCCGCATTCCGGGCGTTCACCCCGCCTATACCGACCACAGGCAGGTCCGCCGCCTCTTTGATCGCGCGAAGCGCGGCGGGTCCTATCGTGATCGTATCCGATTTCGTTCCCGTCGGAAACATGGCGCCGACGCCCAGATAATCCGCGCCGGCCTCCCTTGCCGCGCGCGCCGCGGAGACGCTCCTGACCGTGGCGCCGATGAACAGCCGCCCGCCCGCGCGTTCCCGCGCCGTTTCGACGGGCATATCGGCGCCGCCGAGATGTACCCCGTCCGCGCCGACCGCCAAGGCTATATCCACGCGGTCGTTTATGACGAGCGGCACGCAAAGACGCCGCGTCAGCGCCCGCATCGCGTGCGCCGCCTCCAGAAAATCGCGCGTGTTCAGTTCTTTTTCGCGTAGCTGCACCATCGTAACGCCGCCCGCAACCGCGGCCGCAACGAGCGGCGCAAGCGGCCGCCCCCCGGCGAGGGCGCGATCGGTACACAGATAGAGTCTCAGGTTTTTCTTATCAAACAAGGAAAATTCCCGCCTTTCGTCGCGCAAAGGGGCTAAAATCGTTGACCGCGGCCCTCCCCCGTGCTATAATTAAGGCCAAAAGCCACCGCACTAAAGCGCTAAAGGACGGCGCGGACAACGGGGCGCGACGCGGCCGTTTGCGCAGCAGGGAGGAAAACCGCAGCCATGGCCTACAAATCGAAATTCAAGAATGCCGAAACAGATCTGCTGTTTGAAGCCATCCTCTCCATGAAAAGCAAAGAGGACTGCTATCGCTTCTTTGAAGATGTCAGCACGATCAACGAACTGCAGGCGCTTTCGCAGCGTTTCTTCATCGCAAAGCTGTTGTCCGAGGGCAAAACCTATCAGGAGATCGAACGCTTGACCAAGGCCAGCACGGCCACGATCAGCCGCATAAACAAGTGCTATCGTTACGGCGCGGACGGCTATAAGATCGCCATCGAGCGTATTGCGAAATAATTTCCCCTTTACAAATCCGGCAGTTTATTGTACAATCATACTCGTAGCGTGTGTTCCGTCTGCGAAAAATGCGGCGGCGGTTCGCACAATGTAGGTTTGTAGGAAAGAGGTAAATAAAATGACACAGCTTATTGCCGGGATTGTATTGCTTTGCTTTGTCCTGATTACGATTGCCGTCGGTATTACGAGCGCGCGCCGGGCTCTTACTATCGAGGGCTTTTTGCTTGGCGGCAGAAAGGTCGGACCTTGGCTGTCGGCTTTCTCGTATGGGACAACCTATTTTTCGGCCGTTATCTTCGTGGGCTACGCCGGCATGTTCGGCTGGACCGTCGGGCTCGCCGGCATCTGGATCGGCATAGCCAATGCCCTGCTCGGCTGTCTGCTCGCGTGGATCGTCCTCGCGCGGCCCGCGCGCCGCATGACGCACGCCCTAAACGCGCGCACCCTCCCCGAGCTGTTTGCGGGACGCTACCGCAGCAAGGGCATGAAGCGCTACGCCGCCGTTATCATATTCATATTCCTCGTGCCCTACGCCGCGGGCGTGTACAAGGGACTCGGCGTGCTGTTCAGTTCGATATTCACGGGCGTCTCGCCGACCTTTTGTATCGCGATGGTAGCCGTTCTCACGGGCATTTATCTCGTACTCGGCGGCTATGTGGCCACGGCGATGAACGACCTCATTCAGGGCCTGATCATGGTGGTCGGACTCGCCGCGATGATCGCGATCCTCGCCGGCAGACCCGAAGTCGGCGGCTTTTCCGGGGCGGTCGAAAACCTGTCCGCCATCAACGAAAATCTGGTCCGATTCTTCGGCGGCGCGGGCATTAAGCAGTTGATTCCGAACATCCTGCTGACGAGCTTCGGCGTCTGGGGCATGCCGCAGATGGTACACAAATATTACGCGATCAGGGATGAAAGCAGCATCCGTATCGCCACGATCGTATCGACGCTCTTTGCCCTGTTTATCGGCGGGGGCGCGTACTTCTCCGGCGCGCTCGGCAGGCTGTTCGTACCGGTTGCCGACGGCGGGGGGCCGGCTGTGGCGGCCGGCTATGACGGGGTTGTGCCCGCCATGCTGATGTCAGCGCTCGGCGAGGGCGTATTCCCGAACATCATCCTCGGCGTCATACTGCTCCTGCTCCTATCCGCGTCGATGTCAACGCTGTCGTCCATCGTACTCTCGTCGAGTTCCGCGATCTCCATAGACCTGATTCAGGAGGTTCGGCCCGATATCAAGCAGAAACCGCAGCTTATCATCACGCGTTGCCTCTGTCTGCTCTTCATCGTGTTTTCCTTTATATTCGCGACCATGAACATCTCGTTCATCGTGAACCTGATGTCTTTCTCGTGGGGCGTCGTGGCGGGTTCTTTCATCGGGCCTTTCCTGTGGGGGCTTTACGGCAGACGGATCACGAAAGCCGGCGCTTGGGCGGGACTGCTCTCCGGGGTCGTCATCGTCGGCGGTCTGCTGCTTTACTTCACGTCCGTCACGGGCTTCGCCGCGGCCAAGAGCCTCGCGCCGCAGATGGGCGTGACCGCGATGGCCGTGTCGCTCATCGCCGTGCCGCTCGTAAGCCTCTTCACAAAGAAATTCGACGCCGCGCACACGGAGAAGATCTTCGGCGCCGCGCGCTGAACGCGAAAAAAGACCGAGAGCGGCCGGGGACGAAAAGCGCCGTCCCCCGGATCAGCCGCCCGTCAGAAGCTCTATCGCCTTTTCCATCTGCATATCGGCACCCTCGCCGCTCGGGTCGGGATCGTCTACGATGAAATCCGGAACAATGCCGATCCCGTTCACCGCATCGCCGTTCGGCGTAAAATACTGCGCGACGGTGATACGGGCGCCGTCGCCGCCCGCGAACTGTTCCAAGCGCTGGAGTATGCCCTTGCCGGTGGTCTGCGTGCCGACGAGATAGCCGCCGCGGTTGTCCTTGATCGCGCCGGCCAATATCTCCGAGGTACTCGCGGTGGCGTTGTTCACGAGAACAACGTAGGGCAGACCCGTCGCGCCGTCCTCCGTCGTGTAGGACTTGGGTTCGGCGTCCGGATCGTTTGTGCGAACGGTCGCGACCGTACCCGCGCCGAGCAGCATATCCGCGATTTCAACACCCTTGTCCACAAGCCCGCCGCCGTTGTCGCGCAGATCGATGATCAGGCCGCGCACCTGCTTCTCCTCCATACCGCGCAGCGCGGCGCCGAAATCCTCCGCCGTTTGGTTGGCGAAAGACTGCACGCGGATGTAGCCGAGGCTGCCGTCCGCGAGCAGTTCCGACGAAACCGACGGCGTAATGACCTTTGTGCGGACCAGCGTCTTTTCGAGGGTCTCCTCCCCCCTTTGCAAAAGCAGCGTGAGCTGCGAACCCTCTTCGCCGTGGAGCAGCGCGACCGCGCCGTTCAAATCCTGCCCCGTATAGGGCGCGCCGTCGATCGAAAGGATGATATCCCCGGACAGCAAGCCCTCCTTTTCGGCGGCGCCGTCGGGCAGGACTTCCACGATGGTCAGATAGCCCTCGTCGTTCATGGAAATCGTGGCGCCGATACCGGAAAACTCACCCTGCGTACTTTCCGACTGTCTGCGGTATTCGTCGACCGTGTAGTAGACCGTATACCGGTCGCCCAAACTCGCGAACATCCCCTTGTACGCGCCGATTTCCAAGGCGCCGTCCGGCACGGGTTCGTAGTAATTCTTTCGGATATACGCGTCGAAATCGATCATTTTTCCGTAATTCGCTTTATATGCGTCATATTCCTCGCAGACGGCTTTCGACACGATGCGGGCGCCGCCCACGACGCTCAAACTGAGCTTGAGGCCGACGCCGAACACGGCCATGCCGGCGAAAAAGACGACCGCCAACAGGAAAGTGAAATTGCGCTTCTTTATAATAAACATACGGGACCTCCGCAGTATTTCCTTATATTATATGTTCTACCTTGAATTGTATGCGCTCTCTGCCCCTGTAGAACTCGGAAACGGGACAGCCGAACAGGGAAACGGCTTTTCCGGACGCGAGCGCAGCGTAATACGCGTCGGCGCGGTTGAAGAGTACGCATTGCACGTCGCCCGCGTTGAACTTCAAAACCTGCCCGCGATCCCCCATGCGCATCAGATCCGAAACGACTTGTCCGTGCATCGCCAGCAGGGGCGCGGGGTTTCCGTTGCCGAAAGGTTCGAGCGCGCGCAGTTGCTCGACGAACGCGGCGGATATATCGTCCGGTTTGATCTCCGCGTCCGGCTCCGGCTCCGCAGGCGTCAGAAGCGCGGGCGCGCGCGCAAGCAACGCGTTCATATCCTCGATGAGCAGGGCGCGAAAGCGCGCCTCCTGCGCCGCGTCCATCAGAAAGCCGCAGGCCATCGCGTGTCCGCCGAACTTCTCAAACATATCCTCCCGCTTCAGCAGCAGGTCGTACATATCCACGCCAAAGACGCTTCTGCCCGTTCCTTTCAAATAGGGGCCTCCCGCGGCATCGACGCTGTTTGTCAGGATGATCACGGGCCTGTTGTACTTCTCTTTCAGCTTCCCCGCGACGATACCCGTAATGCCCTCGTGCGCGTCGCCCGCGTTGATCACGCCGATCGGCGCCCCCTCCGCGAATATGCGCGCGGCGATCTCGTCACAGCTTGCAAACACCGCCTCCTGCACCCTTTTGCGATCGGCGTTGTGCCCGAGAAGTTCACAGGTCACGCGTTCGATCACGGCGGCATCGTCGGTGAGCAGCAGTTCGACCACGTCCTGCGCCTCCCCCATGCGGCCCGCCGCGTTTATATGCGGCGCTATGACGAAAGCCACCTGCTCGGCTTGGATCGTCCTGTTCGCAAGCCCCAGCTTCTCGATGAGCTTGCGCAGTCCGGGGCGGCGCGTGCGGTTCAATTCCCTAAGACCGTACTTTGCCAGCGTGCGGTTCTCGTCGATGAGCGGCACGATATCCGCTATGGTCGCCAGACCCACGAGGTCAAGCAGGCCGTTCAACATATCCCTGGGCAGATCGAGTCTGCGCTGCAGGGCCTGCGCGAGCTTGAACGCCACGCCGCAGCCCGCGAGACCCCTGAACGGATAGCTTTCCCCCTCTTGCTTGGGGTTGATGATCAGGCAGTCCGCCGCCCGGCCCTCTATGTTGTGATGATCCGTGACGAGCAGTTCCAGACCGATCGATCGGCCGTACAGCACCTCCTCCGCCGAAACGCTGCCGCAATCCACCGTGATCACCACGCGGCCGCCCGCGTCGGCGATGTTGCGAAGCGCCTCTTTGTTCAGGCCGTAGCCCTCGGAGAAGCGCGAGGGGATATACCAGTCCACCTTGTCCGTGACGAGGCGCAGTACGCGCACCAAGAGCGCGGCCGAGGCGATACCGTCCATATCGTAATCCCCGTACACGCAGAGAGGCTTGTCCGCGTCGATCGCGGACAATATGAAATCCACCCCTTCCGTCATATTGCGCAGAAGAAACGGATCGTATGTTTTCATGGGTTTGGCGGAAAGGAATTCCTCGACATCGCCGGGCGCCGTAATCCCCCTGCGGCTCAATATCCGCGCGACGGCGGGATGTATAGGGTTCATGGACTCACCCACTGCGTCGGGTCTTGGTACTCGCCGTTCACGCGCACCTCAAAGTGGCAGTGCGGGCCCGTCGAATTTCCGGTCGAGCCGGCGTAGGCGATCGTCTGCCCCTGCGCCACGACCGCGCCCTCCGACACCGCGAGACTGCTGTTGTGCGCGTACAGCGTCACGATCTTGCCGCCGTGGTCCACCATGATCACATTGCCGTAGCTGTTGTTCCAGCCCGCCATAATGACGGTGCCGCCGTTGGAGGCGACGATCGGCGTACCCGTGGGACAGGGGATGTCTATGCCCGTGTGCATCTTGGGAACGCGCAGCGTCGGATGGTTGCGCATCCCGAACTCCGAGGAGAGTTTGGAGTAGCCCGGGACGGGCCAGCCCATCGCGCCGCCGATGAAATCCTGCGAACCCATCTTCTTCAGGATTTCCGCCGTGATCCGGTTGGCCTCCTCGTTCAACTCGTCCAGCATCCGCGACAGGCGCGCGTTTTCCTCGGAAACCTCTCCGCGCGCGATCGCGGCCGCGTTCTTGTCGGCCGTTATCTCGTTCTGCTTATTGATACGGGCGGTCTGCTTGGCCACGAGCTGCTGCCGCAGGCGCTCCAGTTCTTTCTTCTGCGCGTCGATACCCGCGTAGCGCGTCTCCATCTCCTCAAGCAGCCGCATATCGCTCTCGTATATCTTCTGCACCATCTCCGCGGCGGACATGAACTCCGAGATGTTCGCGGCGCTCAAAATGATATCGAGCATACCCATCTCGCCGTTCATGTACATGGCCCGGAGCCGCTTGTTCAGGTCCTCGTTCTGCACGTCTATCTCCGCTTCCGCCTCGGCCAGCGTCTGTTCCACATCCTTTATGGCCTGCTGCGTCTCGTTGATATCGGCCTGTATAACGGAAATCTCTTTCTCCGCGTCCTTGATCTTCGTCTCCAGAGCCTTGATCTGCGAGCTGAGTTCTTTCTCTTTCTTCTTGCCCTCGTCGTACTGCACCTGCGTCTCGCTGATCTCCCTGCGGACCCGCTCCAAATCCGCCTGTTCGTCAACCGCGAAACCGGGCGTGAGCGCCCACACGGAACAGAGCAGACACAGGATTAATATCCGCGCGACAAGCTTTCCGGGTTTTGTCTCCGTTTTTTTGCGATCCATATATACGCTCCTGTACTGTTCAATCCCGATCAAAACGCTTCATCCGCTTCTAGGTATCCAGAAATCTGCGCATCGATATGATACTCCCGCACGCCCCTATGCCCGCGCCGAGCGCCGCGAAGATAACCGTCAGATTGCCGATCATAAAATCCAAAGGGACGAAACGCGTGGACAGCATGACGGCCAGATCCGTTCCGAAGAGTTCGATCACCCGCGCGTACACAAACGCGACGATACCGGCGGAAACACCCGCCGAGATCAGGCCCATCAGGACGCCCTCGACGAGAAAAGGCCCACGGATAAACCAGTTCGTGGCGCCGACGTACTTCATGATACCGATCTCCCGGTCGCGCGCCATCACGGTCAGCTTGATCGTATTGGACACGACGACGATGGAGATCACGACCAGAAACAGGATCAGCGCCAAAGACCCGACCTGAATGAAGTGCGTAAACCGGATCAGCCGGTTCACCGCCTCTTTGTAATATTTTATGACCTCGACGCCCTCAAATCCCCTTACGCGCGCGACGACGGCATCGACGTCCTCTATCCTTTTCACCTTGACGATGATCGAATTGGGCAGGGGGTTTTCCTGCCGCATCTCGAGCAGGTAAGCCTTGTCGCCGAACAGCTTCTTGAAATCCTCCATGGCCTGCGCTTTTGTCAGATAGCGGACCTCCGACACCTCGGACATAAGCCCCAGCTTCTTCATCATGCTGTTCGACTGCGCGTATTCCGTGGAGTCCAGCAGGTGTATCTGTATCGTGTCAAAATCCTTTTTCACGCTCTCCGCGATATTGCTCACATTGACGGCCAGAAGAAAGAAGAAGCCGAGTATCAGCAATATGGCCGAGATGGAAAACACAGAGGCCGTGGACATGGCGCCGTTTCGGAAGAATTGTTTGAAAGCCTGTTTTATCGCATAAGTCATAGGCCGGAAAGCCCTCCCCGAAGCAAGAGTCCCTCTCCGCTTTCCTCGCCGTCAAAACCGTAGCCGCCCCTCTTCTCGTCCCGCGTAATGCGCCCCTCCTTGATGGAAATCACGCGGCGGTTCATCCTGTTCACGATATCCTTTGCGTGCGTGACCATGACGATCGTGGTCCCACGCAGGTTGATCTGTTCGAGGAGGCGCATGATCTCCCAGGCCGTATCGGGATCGAGATTGCCCGTCGGCTCGTCGGCTATGAGTACCGTCGGGTTGTTGACGATGGCGCGCGCGATCGCGACGCGCTGCTGCTCGCCCGCCGAAAGTTCGTCCGGATATTTGGAGGCTTCGGCGCCTATGCCGACGAGACTGAGCGCCTGCGGAACCTGCCTGCGAATCACGCGCGGCCCCATGTGTATGATCTCCATCGCAAAGGCCACGTTTTCATACACGGTCTTTTTGGGCAGAAGTCTGAAGTCCTGAAACACGATGCCTATGCTCCTGCGGAGTTTCGGCACACCGCGATTTGACATCTTCGTGATATCGAGGCCGCCCACGTATATGCTGCCCGAATCCGGCTTGATCTCCTTGAGCATCAGTTTGATGAATGTGGACTTGCCCGCGCCGCTCGGACCCACAAGAAACACAAAATCCCCCTTATCGATGCGGACACTGACATCATCCAGCCCAATATTGGGACCGTAGGTTTTAGTTACATTTTGGTATTCGATCATACAAAAGATTATATCAAAAACGACTGTTTCTTGAAACCTTCGCTGTATTACATATTGATTACAAATGCAAAAGACGCAAATGGGGATAGGCGCGCAGTCGCCCCTTGGACGGAGCAAATCGACGCGGATTCTTTGGAGCTTGTCGATACGCGCTTTGTCTCGAAAGATTTCAAATTGGCTTGTCCAATTTGAAGCGCGGAGCGCAGTTAAATTGTTGAACGGTTGCTCCGAGGGGCTAAGGGCATTGCCCGCCACCCCTCGGAGCATAGGCGGTCAGTC
>JAITKU010000268.1 GCA_031278255.1 Eubacteriales Family XIII. Incertae Sedis bacterium
TGGACCCCGCCAACATGATTTCCGCGCGCGCCGCATTGTTGTCCGGGTCCCGCGCCACAATCGGACCGTTCACGAGAAGCGACCGGATGCAGGCTTCGATAAGCCTGTCGGACAAATCCTCGTCGGGAAAGTTCACAAAATAGCGTTCTGTCAGATGCGCGACTATGTCCACGACGCCGCAGCCGGTCTGATAAGGCGAGAGCGTCATGGAGAATTCGGGGTTTAGGATTGCGAATTTGGGGATGAGACATTCACCCCCGGTATAGCGTTTCGACTTGGTTTTGTCGTTCGTGATGCATGAGCCGAATGAGGTTTCGCTGCCCGCTGCCGGTATCGTCAGGACGACGCCGATGGGCAGGGCGTCTTGGAATCTGTTCTTTGGGAAGTAGTAGTCGCGCCAGATGTCGGCGCCCGCGGGCAGCTTAACGCCCGCCGCTATGCCCTTTGCCGTGTCTATCACACTGGCGCCGCCTACGGCAAGCAGAAAATCCACCCCGTTCGCACGGCAGAAATCAATGCCCTCAATGACCCGCGAAAGCAGGGGATTGGGCTTGATTCCGGCAAATTCAACGTAAGGAATGTCGTTTTCCTTCAAGACCCCGATGGTCCGCGCCAAAGGGGCCGGTGCGCTCGATTCGCCGTAATGCAGCAGCATCACCTTTGTCGCCCCGTATCTCGCAAGCGCCGAAGCCAAGGATTCCATCGCGGTTTTGCCAAAGATGACCCTCGATGGACAGTACCATTCAAAATCCAGCATCGCACAATCCCTTCCCGATTTTAAAGACTGCCGCAAAGCGCAACCCTTGCCCGTTTGCGGCGAAGCCCGGTTGACGCGCTATAAGACGACGCCTTGGGATACAAGCAATTCCTGCAACTCTTTTACGTTCTTTTCAAGCTCGCGCGGCGTGATTCTCTTCTTGACGCTGAGGGCCGCCGCCGCGCCCGCGGCTTGCCCCGTAACCATGGTCTGATGCAGATAACGCAGATAAGACGGCCTGTCCGTGGATACGCTCTTGCCGGCGGCCAGCAGATTGTCGATGTTTCTGGATACGAGAATGCGGTAAGGGAGATCGTATGAGCCACCGTCTTTTGGGAAAGCGAGGTCCGATTTCACGTTTATCTCTCCGGCCGGCTGCTCCTCCGTATCGAGCGAGGCGATCATGTTCAGCGTATCCATCGAGGCGACGTGATAACCGCCGGCTTTAAACGAGGACTTCCCTATGGAGTCTTCAAACTTCCGGGCCGCTTCGACGTCGTCGCGCGTGAGCACATAATCGCCGATGATCCGCGGACCTTCTCTGAGACGCAGTTCATTGCAGGTCCTCGTGATGTACGCGTGTTCGAACCCGGGAACATAGTTCTTGAAAAACCGCCACGCGATTTTGTTTTGACGGCGGCACTCGGCCATGCATTTCGTCAGATCCCAAGCGTCGGTCACGAGGGTGTTGTCCACCTGCGAGGAATGCTGGAAATGCGCCTGAATATGCCCGCCTTCACGCGGGATCAGAAAGAACCCCGCGCCGGAGTAAGGATGCCAGTCGCCGTTTTCGAGCGCTATGTCCCTGAGCTCATAGAAGCCCATCAATTCGCCGAGGCTTTTTATATCGTGGCACTTGCTGTACCAGTCGAGGACTTCTTCGCGTGTGGTCGCGCCCTCAAACGGAAAGATCAGTTGCTTGAAGGAGAACTGCTCCGGATGATTCCTGACATATTGCAATAAGACATCCCAATCGACGCCGTCGACGGTAAAAGCGAGCGTGTGCGGCTGGACCTTTTCACGGTCCACATAATCGATTTCGGCGCCGGCCTGTATGGCCACATAGCCTTCGCCCGTCGCGTCGATGATGCGGCTGCCCTTGATCTCGATGCGCCCGTTGACATTCTCCACGATGACGCCGTTCACCGCGTCTTTGTCTTTCAGTACGCCGACGACGAGGGAATCCAGCAAGAGCGTGACCTCGTTTTCGTCTATCATCTCGAAAATCAAGTCCGTCCACCAGTCGGGGTCGATGTAGGCGAAACTGAATCCCGCCTTGTCGCGCACGGGATAACGCAAAGCCGGCAATGCGTGGTTTTCTTTGTACAAGCGTTGGTACGTCTCCTCTACGATTCCCGCGACATCACGTTCGCCGCGCGGGTTCCAAAGCCGCGCATACGCGAATCCCGGAGGCCCGGAAACATTCATCTGGCCCCCCAAGGTCCCCCCTTTTTCTATCAGAAGCGTGTTGGCGCCGACACGGGCCGACGCTATGGCCGCCGCAACGCCGGACGTGCCGCCGCCGCAAACGATGACATCATACTCGGTGTCGTAATTGTTGCCGCGCGGCGTATCCTTCAAGGTCACATAGCCCATTTCTTAAAAACTCCTTTCACCGCTCACGTTTATCCGCATCTGCTTTATTATAATTCGGGCCAAGTCTCGATTACAATTCGAAAAACCGCCTTTATTTATTCTACAAACGAATACATGCCGAACGCATTGCCGCAGCCGCAAAAACCCGCGTTCCCCGAGGCGCCGAATCCGACGAGCGAAGCGATATGCATGACGCGGCGCTCCGGGTTTTCCGCCGGATTATTTGTCCTCCAACGCGTATTCCACCTCGGCCATGCGCCCGCGCACCAACTCTTCGGGCAGATAGATTTGGCCGCATTCGGGGCAACGCAAGGTCTCCGTGCTGAAGCTCCTCCCCATATACGTGAAATCCGTGCGAAAGGTTTTGAGTTTGACCTTGCATGGATTACAAATCGGGATCGACTTTTCGGCCATTCCACATTTCCTCCGGCACAATGCGCATCCGATGCCCGTAAACCCCCGTCACGCGGAACCTGCCGTTTTCCGACGCGTATCGCACCCAAAGCGTCAGATTTCCAATCATATGGAAGCCGCATTTCTCCCCGGTTTCGGGAAAGAGCACCGTGCGTCCCCCGCGCTCACAAAACAGGACAACCTCTCGCACATCCTCTTCCAAGATGTGGTCGTTGGATATCCGTGCGCGAAGCGCATCGGAAAGGATAAGGGCATCGTCGCCGTGCGGAGAATCCGATCCGCCTTCTCCCCAAAATCCGCGCAAGGCCAAGGTCTTCAGCCGTTCTCTGTTCCGGCGGCGGTCGCTTTGCCCCGGCGCCATACGGTCCGCCTCTCCGAGGTCGAAAAGCACGTCGAGGATATGCAGGCAGGGTTTCCCGGCCCCGGCAAATATATCTCGGCAGTTGGAGCAATACGCGATATAGGGAAGCGGGCTCCGCGCGATGCGGCGGCCGATCTGAAAATTCGCGAAATCCGGATTTGCGATGGATATATGGCCGCCCCAGCTGCAGCAGCCCGAAGCGTCCTTCGCCTGCGACGGTTCTTCGATGGCATAGCCGGCATTTTTCGCCAAGGCACGCACGGCCCGGCGAAGGCTGTCGTCGTTGCGTGCGGCACACGGAGCAAAGATGGCGCAGGCCTCGCCGGTTGCCGCACGCCGAGGCCGAAAACCCGCATCGGCCATCATGGACAGCAGGGAGAATGTCTTCATGGAAGGGATCCATTGCGCGAACATCTTCGTGCAGGTGGGACATGCGGTGATCACGGCCGGCTTGCCGAGCGCCATCCAGTCGCCATGAAGGGATTCCAAAGCCACCCGCGACTCGTCTTCTCTTCCCGCCCAGAACGCCGGGGCGCCGCAGCAACTCAGCCACAAGGCCGTGTCGGGATTTTTTTCGAGAAGCCAAGAATAGCTCTCGAGCACGTATTCCGGATTGCTTGCCCCGAGTTGACAGCCGGGAAAGAAAACAAATGCGCAGGCGCTGCGGCCGGGCGCGAATTTGCGTTCACGGGCGTGCGCGCCCATCGCATGTCGCATATCCGAGATCCAAAAATCATGGTAGGCCCACGACCACTTTTTTGCGCGCTGCAGAGCCTGTCTTCCATTGCGTATGAAGCCGCATGGATCAAGGCCGCGCGGACAGGCGTCTTTGCAGGCGCCGCAGAGGTTGCAGCTCCCCGTCATGCGCTTGGCAAAGGTGTCCCCGCCGAAAAGGCCGCCCGGGTGGATCGTGCAGTATATGTCCTCCGCTATGCGCGGCGGCGTTTTTTTGTAATACCGCATGAAATCGCAGCGCAGTTTACATGCGTCGCAAACGCAGCGCAGGCAGCGTTTCGCCTCAGAGACCGCATCCTCTCTCGAAAGGTCTTCATGCGCGGGAGGGAAGCACGGGGCTCGGTCCGAACGCGTCGGATCGATGCGCGCCTTCGTTTTTGCGGCTTTCGGCGCTTTTCGCATGACGGCGGTCTTCAAGTACCGCTCAATGAATGTGAACGCTTTCATGCCGTCCGCGATTGCCCCCGCAGGGTCTGTGCCGCAGAGCATGCCTCCCAAAAAAACGCCCGGGGCTTCGGACGGCGCGAACCCGGCCGTCCCCGGCCTCATCCCAAAGGAATCGCCTTCTCTCCCGGTCGCGATGAGAACGGCGTCCGCATCGATTTCGAAGAGACTCTTTATTTCCACATGCGCCTTGAGTTCGTAGCGCACGTTTGCGAAACTCCGTTCGATATCCCGCAAGAAAATCTCCCGTGGAAGGAGTTCCCACAGCCGCCCGCCGATCCGCCCCTCCTTTTCAAAAATCGTCACATCGTAATTGTTCGACGCAAAGCGAAGCGCACAGGACAAGCCGCACGGGCCGGCGCCGATGATCGCGATGCGCTGCTTTTTCTTCGGAACATTGTATTTGTTCGGCGCCCTCCTGTCGGTAAACGCCACGACCGCCCGCTCAAGCGCGGGCAGCCGGACGGCTTCATCCAATTCGGTCCTCGGGCAAACCGGACGGCAAGGCGCGCCGCAAAGCCGGGAAACAATATCCGGAAAGTTCACTTTATCCCTGAAAGCGCGGTAAGCCGCCGTGAAGTTGCCCTGTGCGATTTTGGCCGTAAAGTCGAGGACATCCAACCCGAACGGGCAGGCCGCGGTGCAGAAAGGCGGCTCCGTTTCAAGGCATTCTTGTTGAATGTGGAGTTTTTCTTTCAGCACCTGCACACCTCAAATGCGCGGATACATCCGCCCTTTGCGTCAGATCGGATTTGCCACGATTTCTTCCAATGCTTCTATCAGTTCCGTCCCCAGAAAGTACCGTTCGGGCGGGACCGGTTTTTCGCCCCTTGCCAATCCGTCGAGCCCCGCCTTGACCTTTTCCGGTTTTGCGGGGATATCGTAAATCCTTACGCCGCAGGCGTTTGCAATCGCGTTGATGACAGCGGCGTGGCTCGAGGACTGAAAGCCTTCGGGACAGCCCGACGAGCCGAAAACATTCGTGTCCCTGGGAAAGTCCTCAATGTGGATCAGACGCATATCGTCCGGCGTATCCGAGGCGGTCGGCACCCCGCAGGTCGCGTGGTTCGGATGCTTCATCGTATCGGAAAAATCCTCGGAAAGCGCAAAGCCTATGCCTTTGCCGATGCCGCCGTAGCACTGCCCGGCCACCGACTGCGGATTGCCCACCCTGCCGATGTCGGCCACGCATGTGAAGCGCAGGACCTTGGTTTTGCCCGTCGACGTATCCACCTCCACCTCCGCCATAAAGAACATGTAATTGTATACGGGGATGTGGTCGCCATGCCCCTTGTTGAACTCGACGGGAACGAGGTCTTCCATGCCCATGTTTGAATGTTGGTATTCGTATTTTGTCGGGATGCCTTCGCCCAGCATCTCCTTGTGGGTCCGGAATGTGCCGTCCGGTTTTTTCATCGCTTCGATCAGCAAATCCGCGCAGCGTTTTGTCGCGTTGGAGTTCATATAGTGCGAACGGCTGGAAGCCGCGGCGCCGCTGTTGGGGCAGTATTTGCTGTCATTTTGGACGAGGTGGATATCTCCCGGCGTCACGCCCAAGGGTTTTAAGGCCTCCAGCGTGACCATCAGGGAGCCGATGTCCCCGCCTTGGCCCAAGTCCTCCCAGGTATCGTATTTGTTGATTTTGCCGTCCGGCATCAATTCGAGCGCTATGGTCGCCACGTCGAAATTGCCGACGGAAGATGCGTAACCGCCCCATGAAAGGCCGACGCCCCTTCTTTTCTCGGGGGTGTCGGCGGCCTTTGCTTCCGCAACGGCCTGCTCGTACAAGGGGCGCATTTTCAACATGATCGCTTCCATCGGGTAGCCGCGATACGGATAGCCGCTGGAATTCGTTTCGCTTCGACTTCTTGCGATATTCTTGAAACGGAACGCAAAGGGATCGATGCCGGCTTTTTCGGCGAGCATGTCCATCATCGACTCGCAGACCAGATAGGCCTGCGGGGAACCAAAGCCGCAGAACGCCGTCCCAAAGCAGTTGTTTGTGTTCCACATGCGGCCAAGGGTCGCCATTTGCGGGATATGGTACGGATAAAAGCTGAAACGCACCGTTCGTTCGAGCAGGTATTCCGCTTCGCGGTAAGCGCCGTGATCCAGCGAGATATCGAGCATGGCCCCCGTAATCTTCCCGTTCTCGTCGCATCCGAGCTTCGCGTTGGAAAACCCGGCGCTGCGTTTTCCGGAAAAGAACATATGCTCCAAATAGCTCAGATGCAGGACGACGGGAAGCCCGGTCGCCATGGTGCAAGCCGCCGATATCGCATAGCTTCCCGGGTTGATGGACCACCCGAAGCTGCCTCCCGACGGGTTTGTGATGATGCGGATTTTTTCATCCGGATAACCGAGAGCAACGCCAATCGCTTCGATATTGCCGTAGATGTTTTGCGATTTGCACTGGATGGTCAGGCAATCGTCTTCGTCCCAATACGACTCAACGATATCCCCTTCAATCGACAGATGGGGCTGTGGCGTCGTATAGAAGCTGCCCTCCACGGAATAGGCCGAGGCGTCGATTCGCTCGTCCACGGCGGAGGGGCATTCCTCTCCGATGCCTTTCAGCTTTGGGACGGCGTTGATCAGATTCGGAATGCCGTCGTGCACGGATACGGCGCCCGGCAAAACCGCATCAAGAAGGTTTGTATACGCGGGCAGTGGTTCTATTTCCAACCTTATCTTTTCAAGCGCCGCACGGGCATGTTCTTCGGTGTCCGCCACGACGGCGCCGATGGCGTCCCCGATGCGCACGATTTTCCGATCACAGAAGATCGTGCGCAGCGGGGATTTTGTGGATGTGCGGCCCCTGACGCCGTGCAAGGCCATGAGGTTCGTTCCCCGGATATCGCCGGCGGTGACGACCTTGATCACGCCCGGCATGGCCTCGGCTTCGGAAACGTCCAAGGTCTTGATCCGTGCGTGATGCGTGATCCTTGGTTGAATCATGACCGCATGCGAGGTCCCGCGCGGCATCTTAAGCGCGATGTCGTCGCCAAAATCCGTCAGCCCCGTGACCTTTCCGAGCGCCGTTGGCCGAACGATGGGCTTGCCGTAGTATTCGCCCGGCGCCTGTTCCTCCGGCATGATATCTTCGATCCGCGCATCCCCCCGCATCACCCTTGCCGCGTCCATGACCGCGTCCGTGATCTGTTTGTAGCCCGTACAACGGCAAATGTTGCGATGCTTCGTGAACCAATCCCGTACCTCTTCGCGCGAGGGGCTTGCGTTTTCGTTGAGCAGCGCGTAGGCGGATACGATAAAACCGGGCGAACAAAAGCCGCATTGCACGGCGCCATCGTTCATGAAGGCCACCTGCAAGGGGTGCGGATGCTGTGGGCTGCCGATGCCTTCTATCGTCGTGATCTCGCTGTATTCTTCAACGGCGGAAATCTTTTTTACGCAGGAACGAATCGGTTTCCCGTTCAGGATGACGGTGCACGCGCCGCAGACGCCGCTCCCGCATCCCACCTTCACGCCCGTCAGCCCGATTCTGCGAAGCACGTCCGCCAAGGTGTCCTTCTCGGGGTCGCACACGAACATGCGATCCACGCCATTGATCCTCATCGTAAGCTTCCTGAATTTCATCGAAACACCTCATCCTTCTTAACGAATCGCAAACCAAATAACGCTGTCGATTGCCGTTATTCTCATAACATACACATTATAATAATCGAAAGCGTTTTTATACAATTCGAAATTCCATGAGGATTTATTCCTTATTTCAATAAATACCCCGCCATGCGGCAAGGTTGCGGGGGCATACTCCCGATGTGGGCGCGCGTTGCGACTTGCGCCGGGAGCGTGCGAAAACGCGCAGCGTGAGAAGGTACGGGGTTGAAATCCGTTTGCGCGACAAAATCAGATAACCGCCGGCATTTCACGTTGCACGTGCGTTTTGACATACCGGATCAGATTGTCTGCATTTTCGCCGATTTTTTCGTTTTTTAAGACAAAAGCCAAATCGACCATGAGGTGTTCCTTGAGCTTCACATACGTAATCCCCGGCAAGGAAATCTCCTTTGCAACGGTTTCCGCCATCATGGATATCCCTTCCCCATGCAGGATCTTGCTGCGGATAGAGCGTCGATTAAGCTCGCTTTTCATTACATTCGGGGAGAAGCCGGCTTTTCTGCACGCTTCGACGCAAAACGAATACATGCCGGTATTCTTGCTCAAAAAATAAAAGTTTTCATTTGCGGCATCCGCAAGAAATACCTTGCCCCGCCCGGCAAAGGGATGCGCCTCGGGGATTATCAGCACCAGCTCGTCCTCAATGAAGGGGATTGTGAAAAAATCCTCCTTGTTGATGAAGTTGCTGCGCAAAATCGCCATATCGACAAGCCCCCTGCGCAGTTCGCTGAGCGCGAAAGGCCGTTCGCACTCCTCAATCGCGACGACGATATTCGGGGTTTCCCTTTGAAACTCGTCAAACACATCGAAAAGATGATAGGCCTCAAGCACCGGGATGCTCGCAATGTTCAGGCGGACGATTTCCTTTTGGTATTTTCCGGCTTCTTCCAACATGTTGTTGTATTCCGAAATAATGCGATGCGCATATTTCAAGAAAACTTCGCCCGCCGGCGTTATTTGTATCTTGCGGGTGGTTCGATCAAAAAGTTCAAACCCGAGTTGCCGCTCCAAGGATTTGATTTGTTTGGACAGGGCCGATTGGGAAATGTAGAGTTCGTTGGCGGCTTCAGAGAAACTGTTGAGTTTTTCAATCATCAAGAAGAATTGCATTTGCTCAATCATGACATCACCTCACGCCTGTACTTCCGGTGAATCGTTGAGGAAATTATAACATTCTTTGTGTGGATTGAAAAGGGGGAAATTGTCTTGAGTTTTCGCGATGGACTTTCGGGATTTTCGGAGGCGGAAAAATATGATACAATATCAAACATGGATATGCTGAAACACCCGTTTGAACCGATATACGACGCGCATTCGAGGCTTCTGATCCTCGGGACCTTTCCCTCGCCCAAGTCGCGGGCCTCGCGCTTCTATTACGCGCACCCGCAAAATCGCTTCTGGGCGACCTTGGCCGCCGTCTTGGGAGAGGCGCCTCCCGCGCCCGACGCCGCCGCGCGGACGGCGTTTCTCCTGAAAAATCACATCGCCCTGTGGGACGTGCTGCACGCCTGCGAGATAGAGGGCGCCTCGGACGGTAGCATCCGAAACCCCGTGCCCAATCTGTTCCGGCCCCTGCTGGCGGCGAGCGAGATCGCGGCGATCTTCACGACGGGAAAGAAGGCGACCGGCTTGTTCAACGCGCTCTGCGCCGCGGAGGCCGGCATGGAGGCCGTCTATCTGCCGTCCACCAGCCCCGCCAACAGAGCGTATCAACAGAAGCCCGCCTTTATGGCGCAATGGCTGCGCGTCCGCACAGCCTTGGACGCGCGGGCGCGAACGGACGCGGCGTCTCCCGCCTCACCTCCGCGCCAGCGCCGCGAAGCCGCGCTGCTTGGACAGCACCTTATGGATTCCGAGCGCTATCTCAAAATCGACCAAGCTGTGCGCGACAAAGCCGATACCGAAAGAGATCAAGGTATAGAGGAATCCGTCCGCAGGGATGCCGCCGAGAAAAAACACGACGACGACCTCACACAGGGAATGCACGATGGCGACCAGGAATGAAAACACGTGGACCTTCACGGGCGAGGCGAGCGTTTCCGGGTGTCTTTGCAGATAGAAGCTGCCGATCATCGCGAATACGAGGTGCGACGCGGCGCGAAACGCGATCACGGGCGGAAGGCCGCTGATCCAAAAGCCCAATACGGTTCCAACGGCGACGGTCGCGGCCATCGCGGGTGAAAGCATCATCGCGATGAATATGGCGACGTGGCTGGCCAGGGTGTAAGACGCGGGGCCGATCACGATCTTGGGCATCACCATCGGGACCAGGATCCCAATCGCCGTCAGGAGCGCCGTCGCCGTAAGCCTCTGCGCGCTCCAAAACGTCCTGCTTTCATTTATATTCTCCATAACCGAATCCTCCTTATGCTTTACAGGTGTCAAGACATATGTAAAGCATAAGGCTCGGAGATGCTTTTGTCAAGCGATTGTTGTCATTTTGCAAAAAAAGCGCCCGGCGGCATCCGCACCGCAAGTGCGGCCTCACTCCGGCAGCAGTATCTCCAAGCGCGCGAGCTCCGCGCAGATCGCGTCAAACGCGGCCTTGTCGCGGCAAGCCACCGTATGCAGATGCACGCCGTCGGTCAGCTCGGAAAGCAGACGCTCCTTGCTGTTTCGGATATTCCGCATGAACGTGTCCACATCCTCGCGCGTCGCGATGTTCAGCTGCCCCGTCATATCGCCGTAGAGCCGGTGCGTGACGATGACGTCCACGACCTCGCCGCCGAGCGCGACGATTGTGGCCAGCTCCTTTTCCGTGTCGGCGAAGCTGTGGCGGCAGGCGATCTTGCCGATATAGCGGCCCGCAGGCAGGGGGGCGGACGCAATGTAGCCGCGCGCGGTGGCGACGATCCCGTTTCCCCGTGCGCGCAGCAAAGCGATGTCGCCGACGATCACCTGTCGGCTGACGCGCATCCGCGCGGCGAGAGCGGCCGCGCTCACCGCACCCTCCCGCTCGCGAAGCAGCGCCAATATCTCCGCGCGCCGTTCTTCCGCTTTCATAAGCAGCATCCTCCTCCCGGGTGCCTGCGCGATCCCTTGTCCCGACGGACGAGAAACCGCGCGGCGCAAGGACCGCATGACAAACAGCCGTTCCTTATTGTACCACATGCGTCCGCGCGGCGCAAACCCAAACCGCACCGGGCAGCCGCAGGAAAATCCGTTGCATTCCGAACAAAAAAATGATATGCTGATGTGGCGGGGAAGGGGATGCGCGGCTCGCGTCCGGTACCGCGCCGGGATCCGCTCCCCTTGGCATGGAAAGGCAAGGATATATGCTGAACCAGTTTTCAAGAACCGCGTTGCAGCTTGGCAATGACAATATGAACAAGCTGTACGGGGCGCGCGTGGCGGTCTTCGGCATCGGCGGGGTCGGCGGTTATTGCGCGGAGGCGCTGGCCCGCACGGGCATAGGCGCCATTGACCTCTTCGATGACGACCGCATCTGCCTGACAAACCTGAACAGGCAGATCATCGCGACGCAAAAGACGGTGGGGCGCTACAAGGCGGACGTCATGCGGGAACGCATCCACGAGATCAACCCGGACGCAAAGGTCGGCGCGCACAGGGTTTTTTACGGGCCGGACACGGCCGGCGCCGTCGATCTGTCGGTCTACGATTATATTGCGGACGCCGTGGACACCATGACCGCGAAACTGGAGCTCGTGTGCCGGGCAAACGCGCTCGGCGTCCCGATCATCAGCTGCATGGGCGCGGCGAACAAGCTTGACGCGTCGGCCTTCGAGGTGGCGGACATCCGCGAAACCTCCGTCTGCCCGATGGCGCGCATCATGCGCAAGGAGCTGCGAAACAGGGGCATCGAGGCGTTGAAGGTGGTGTATTCCAAGGAGCCGGCCATGAAGCCGCTCGAGGATGCGGCGGAGAGCTGCCGGCATCACTGCGTCTGTCCGCCGGGCGTCACGAGGACCTGTCTGCGGCGACGCCAAGTTCCGGCCAGCAACGCCTTCGTCCCGGCCGTCGCCGGACTGATCATGGCCGGCGAGATGATTCGGGATCTGATCGCGGCGCCGCAGGCTTGCGTCGCCGAAGGGGGGAGGTAAACGCTCATGAGCGGCAAGGATATCTACAAACAGCTTCTCGCGATATTGCGCGAGGGGGAACGGGCGGCCGTCGTATCCCGTTTCGAGGCGGGAAGCATCACGAAGCGGCTCGCGCGGGAGGGCGAGGCGGAATGGGACGCGCGCGCGGCGGCCGAGGGCCCGCTGTCGTTTGTGCGGGACGAAGGCGCGCGCACGCTCACGGAATACTACGCGCCGAAACCGCGGCTTTTGATCCTCGGCGGCGGACACATCGCGCTCGCGCTGTCGGCGATGGGCGCCCTCATCGACTTTGATG
>JAITKU010000092.1 GCA_031278255.1 Eubacteriales Family XIII. Incertae Sedis bacterium
CCCCGCGTCAGGGCGTGTCCTTGCCCCGATCCGCCGCGCCCGAATAATCCATATCGAAGTTGATCACGGCGGAATAGCTCGGATCGACGGACTTTATATCCGCCGCGAACAGCGCGGACAGCGTTTCCGGCCGCAGTCCGCATTCCGGGGAAAGCACCACGTCGAAGATGATGTTCGCGCGCGCGCGGCCCTTGACGATCCGCAGATCGTGGACGCCCACGACGCCCGGGATCGTTTCCGAAAGCCGCTCCATCCGCGTCCGCAGCTCGGCGGTGAGCGGGTCCTTTGTGTCCACGGGGTCCATGTGGATGACGAGCGACAGATCGAAAGCTTCCCCCACCTCGCGTTCCAGCGTGTCGATGATATCGTGGCTCCTCAGAAAATCGTCGCGGGAATCGACCTCGACGTGTACCGAGGCCAGCGTGCGGCCGGGGCCGTAGTCGTGGATCGCGAGGTCGTGCATCCCTATGACGCCCGGACATTCCAGTATCTTTTGTTCGAGCGAGGCGACCAGCTTCGGATCGGGCGCCTTTCCGAGCAACGGATCGGCCGTTTCGAGAACCAGACGCACACCCGAAACCAGAATGAACGCGGCGACGAGAAAGCCCGTATAGCCGTCGGCGGGCAGGCCCGCAAAGCGATCGATCAGGATTCCGGCAATCACGGCGCAGGTGGCCGCGACGTCGTTTCTGCTGTCGATACCGGAGGCTTTCAGCGCGCCGGAATCGATCGCCTTGCCGATCGCGATGTTGAAAAATGCCAGCCAGATCTTGACGAGGACGGCCGCGGCCGGCACGATGAGCGCGAATGGGTTGAAATCCAAGGGCGCGGGATGCAGTATCTTGCCGAGCGAGTCCGCCATAAGCTTCGCGCCGACGAGGAAGATCAGGATGGATATGAAGAGTCCCGTCAGGTATTCGATGCGCGCGTGTCCGTAGGGATGTTTTTTGTCGCCCGGCGCGGCGGCCAGTCGGAAACCCACGAGCATGACGACGGAGGAGGCCGCGTCCGAGAGGTTGTTGACGCCGTCCGCCACGATCGCTATGCTGCCGCAGATCAGCCCGACGGCCGTTTTCGCGGCGCAGAGCAGGAGATTCGCGCAAAGACCCACGACGCCGGCCAGCCGGCCGTAGTCGCGCCGCACCGCGGGCGCGCGCACGTTCTCCGGGTCCCGCACAAAGGTTTTGATCAAAAATTTTCGCATACAAATCCCCGCGCGTTACTGCCTTTCCATGGCGGCGCGCAGGGCCAGCGCCAGTTGATCCGGGCAGGAAGTCCCCTTCCCGCCGCAGTCGGTCCCCGAGAGCTTTTCGATAAGCGTCGCCGCCGGCATCCCCTCCGCCAAGCGCCCGATCCCCTTGGCGTTGCCGTCGCAGCCGCGCGTAAAGCGCAGATTTCTCACAATGCCGTCCTCGAGTTCAAACTCTATGCGGCTCGCGCATACGCCTCTCGGCGTAAAGGAATATTTCATGGCCTCCTCACAACCTCCGTTTCTTTCCACAACGTTCCGTATATAATGATACTACAAAACGTCCGCGCGTTCAAGGGGGGGCAGTCGTTGCTTTGAACGACGGCGTCAGTCCCCCGGCCACGAAAAAAAGTTCAAAAATGTTGCCCGGGCAACATACTTTTTCGACGTTTTGTTATAGAATTGTTTCCGTGTGGTATTTGTGGCAACCGCGGGGTTGCGACGGAGGCAAATATGAAAAAGTTCGCTGTTTTTTTGCTGTGTTTCTTCTGCTCCGCGCCGGCGGCTTTCGCGCTGGGTTCTTCGCTTGCGCCGCCGCGGGACCCCGAGAGTTTCGCGTTTTTGTACTTGGGCGATATCCAGATCGTCGAGAGCGCGGAAGCGGATTACGCCGCGTGGGAAGCGCTCGCGCGAAACGCGCTGTCCCGCAATCCGGACCTCGCGTTTGCCCTGCAGGGCGGCGATATCGTGGAAAGCGGCATCGACGCGGCGCAATGGGAAGCGTTTTTCGCGGCGGCGGACAGGGCGCTCGGCGACCTGCCCTTTTTTCCGACGAACGGCAACCACGAGTCGAATTTTCTCAGCGGCAAGCCGGAACTGTATCTGGAACTGTTCGAGCTGCCCGGGAACGGACCCGCGGGATTTTTGGAGGAATTCTACTCCTTTGACTATGGCAGTGTACACGTTCTCGTACTCAATTCGTGGATTTTTTCCGGCGAACAGAATCTGACGGAGGACGCGCTCGCCGTCCTTGACGCGTGGATCGCGGCCGACCTCGCCTCCGCGTCCGCGCGGTGGAAGATTGCCGTGACGCACGTTCCGATTTACGCCGTACACAGCGATACCGCCGCGGACAAGGCGCGGGAGCGTTGGGCGCCGATCTTCGAGAAATACGGACTCGATCTCTGCTTCGTCGGCCACCAGCACGTCTACAGCCGCCTGAAGCCGCTGACGGACGGCGCGGAGGACATCGTGGACGGCGTGACCTATATCATGGGCAATTCGGGACGCAAGTTCTACGATTCCGCCGATGAAACGCTGGCCGCGCGCACGGTGTACAATACGGCGAACTACCAGATTGTCCGCGTGGACGGCGGCGCCCTGACCGTGCAGAGCTTCGACGCGGCGGGCGCGGAATTGGATTTTGCCGCCCTGACGCCGCGCGGGGAGAGGACGCTGACGCGCGGCGCTTTTGTCGCGGATTTCCTGCCGGACGCGCGTCTGCTCGGCTACGGCGGCGGGGAAATGGGACTCGATGATGCGATCACGAACGAACAGGCGGCGACGTTCCTCTGGCGAAAGGCCGGAAGCCCGGCGACGGACGGCGGCGAGGCGGCGGTGCCTTGGGCGCGCCCCGCGTGGGCGTGGGCGGCGGCGCGGGGTCTGTTTGCGAACGCGAATCCGAAAGATATTGTGAGTCGCGCGCAGGCCGCGCGCATTCTGCTGTTATCGGAGGTGGAGGAATGAAGAGAATTTTTTCGGCGGCCCTGTTTGCCGCAATCCTGCTGTCCCTGTTTGCCTTTCCCGCGTCCGCAAAGACGATACCCGCCGGGCAGACGGTCGGCACCGTACTCTTTTACCTTGTGAACGCGAAAGGGGAGGAGATCCTCGTGTCGCAGATTCCCGTTTCCGAGATGGAAGCGGACATGAAAGCCGGAAAGATCGACGATACCCTGCACAATTACAGCCTGCTCGACAAGTTCGTGACGACGCTGCACCAGGAGGCGCAGGGCTTCACCGTGCAGGAGTTCATCGATTACGCGCGCGAAAAATCGCCGATTTTGGCGTTGCGGGCGCTGCCCTTGGCGCTGTCGGGCAAGTCGGCGATCAGCTTTTGGGAGATCGATCAGACGGGTTTCGACGATGTGGACACCTATACCTACGCGGATTTGTACGAAACGCCGCGCTACAATTTCCCGCTGCTGTACGAATACTGGGACTACGCGAAGCAGGACTATTATGACCCGGCGGGGAAGCTGACGCGCGAACAGGTCATAGACCGCATCTTCGCGAGCGGGGAGCCGGAGACGGTGATCCTCTCCGTCCGCGCTTTCAGCCAGAGATATATGGTAACGACGGAGAAATTCGGCGCCGATTACAACATGGAAAACTATTGGCAGAGTCAAGGTCTGCTCGACAACGCGCGCACGATGCGCATCATGAAGCCCATGACGCGCGACGAATTGTATAACAAGACCTCGACCGCGATGGATACGCGTTACTGGACGGCGAACATCCGTCTGCGACCGGAAAACGCGCCGAACGCGGACGCGCTCGGCCGGGTGGCCGCGCCGACGGCGGTTATGACGGAGGCCGGCGACAACTACTACATACGCTTCGACTGCGCCACGCCGGGCGCGACGATCCTGTACAACCACAACTTCGTCTCGCCGAGCTATACCCCGACCTCGCCCTACGGCGACGGGGCCGTCTCCGTGCCCAAGGAATATTTCAAGTCCGGGACGGTGACGATGACGGCGCGGGCGGTGAAAGAGGGCTTCGCCGACGCGGGTGTCGTGACGCTGACGCTCACACCGTCGGGCACGGAGCAAAACCCCGATACGACGCCGGCCTTAGCCGATGTGCCCGCGGGCGCGTGGTTTGAGGCGGCCGTGCAATACGTCACGGAGGAGGGTCTGTTTGACCTTACGGGCACAAACAGCTTCTCCCCGGGCGCGCCCATGACGCGCGCCATGCTCGTCACCGCGCTCTACCGCGCGGAGGCTTCGCCGTCCGTCACCCTGACGGACGCCTTTTCGGACGTGACGCGGGGGACGCCCCTCTCGGCGGCCGTTTCGTGGGCGCGGGACGCGGGCATCGTGAGCGGCATGGGCGACGGGACTTTCAGCCCCGAGGCCTCCGTTACGCGCGAGCAGATCGCGGCCATGCTCTTCCGCTACGCGCGGCATACGGACGCGGATACGCGCGCCGCGGGCGATCTCTCGGCCTTTGCCGACGCGGATACGATCGCGGACTGGGCGGCGGAAGCCCTCGCGTGGGCGACCGGCGCCGGGGTCATAAACGGCATGGGCGACGGCACTGTCGCGCCAAAGGGGACGGCGAGCAGGGCGCAGGTTGCGCAGATGCTGTTTAATTACATAAAATAGTTTTGATTGAAGTTTTGGACGGTAACTTACAAAAGCATCTACCGGAGGAGGTCCTATGAAAAAACACCTGTTTGCCCTGTTTCTCGTCCTTGCCGTCCTGCTTCTGCCCGTCTCGCTCGCCTCCGCAAAGACCTTGGAGTCGGCGAAAGCGGAGAAGGTCTTTTTCTACGCGTCGGACGCCGAGGGCAAGGCGATCCTGCTCAAGGTCATTCCGCTCGACGATCTGAAAAAGCTCGCGCACGGGCGGGAGGACGGAAAGAACTACAGCATTTCCTCGACGGACAACTATCCGACGACGCAGTATTGCGAGGCGCGCGGCTTCACCGTGCCGGAACTCGTCGCGTATGTCAAAAGCGTCACGAACGTTGCGGGCGCGGAAACAATCGGCTTTTCCGGCGGCGACGCGATCCGGCTGATGGCGACCGACAGCTACGGCAATTACAACCGCGCTTGGACCTACGACGAACTGTACGGCACGCCGCGCTATTATTTTGAGGGCCTGTTCGACGCGCAGAAAGGCTGGAACACGAGCTGGGAGATCGCGGGCGAGGACAGCAGCAAATTCGGCGTGACGCTCGACGCGTACAACGCGCGTTACAGGGCTTCGGATCCCTACTACGAGGACAAGCGCGCCGTGTTCGCGGGCGGCGTGCGCACCGAGCCGATCCTCGCAACGGAGTCTTTTTCCGGGCGCACGACGACGGCGGTGCTGGTTGCGTCCACGGAGATCGGCATCGCGGACCGGGTCGCGGCAAACGGCGGCACGGCCGAGGGCAGTCTGCGCGATATGCTTACGGACACGTGGTCGCTGCGCCTGTCCCTGCCGATGACGGAGGCGGACCTGATGGCGGCGCACCGCACGGCTTTCGACAACTTCAAATGGATATACAATCTGCGGCTCGATATGGAACGGGCGCCGGGGTTGCGCGCGCTCGGCGCGGTCGCGGAACCCGTCGCGAACGTATCCGCGCGCGGCGACGCGCTCACGATAAACTTCGCTTGCGCGACGGAGGGCGCGTCGATCTATTACTCCTTTGACGGCGCGCCGCAGATTCCCTACACAGGGCCTGTGACCGTCGATATCGCGGGCCGCGACCTCGCCGCCGATCCCGTGTCTTTCTACATGACGGCGGTCAAGGAGGGCTTTTCCGACGCGGGTATCATCGCGGTGAAATATCCCGGTCTCGCGCCCGCGTTCCAAACGCTCTACAGCGGCATGGCGGGCGAGGCGCTGCGCTTCGCGGCGCAGGATGGGATTGCCGCGTCCGACTGGGCGGCGTGGACGGACGCGCTGAACTTCGTCACGCTGAAAACGCCGTCCGTGAACGCCTATGTCCGCGTGGACGATGAAAACTTTGCGCTCGACGCGGACCTGCGGGCGATCGTCTTTGACGGCGCGCTGTTTTCGGAAACGGGCGCATACAGCTTCGTGTTCCACGCGGCGGGCTACGCGGACAAATCCGCGTCGGTGACGATAAAGAAGCCCGCGCCCGCGATCCTGCCGCCCGCGAACGCGAAAATCGGCGTGCCCGTACTCTTCAGATTCGACGACGCGAGCTATCAGGACGGCCTGACGATCTATGTCAGGACGCCGGACGGCGCGGACGCGATGTTGCCGACAAACCGCATCGACAGGACGCGGCAGGGAAGCGTTCTGATCGGCGCCGCCTGTTTCGACTTGGACGCGCCCGCGATCGACGCGCCGGGAAGCTACAAATTCAGCTTCGTCAACAATCGCTTCGAGCCCGGGACGGCAGAGGCAGAGGTGGTGTTCGCGCCGGGCATCGGGCCTGCCCCGGACGATGTGAAAGCGAGCGATTGGTATTACAACGCGGCGCGCTACGTTACGGGCGAGGGCCTGTTTGACGCTTATGACGCGACGGGCGCTTTCGGCGCGGGCGCGCCCATGACGCGCGCCATGCTCGTCACCGCGCTGTACCGCGCGGCGGCTTCGCCCGATGTCGCGCCGTCACCTGAATTTTCCGACGTGCCCGCGGGTACGCCCCTTTCGGCGGCCGTCTCCTGGGCGCGGGACGCGGGCATTGTGAGCGGCATGGGCGACGGAACTTTCAGGCCCGAGGCCTCCGTCACGCGCGAGCAGATCACGGCCATGCTCTTCCGCTACGCGCGGCATACCGGCGCGGACACGCGCGTCGCGGGTGATCTCGCGGCCTTTGCCGACGCGTCCGAAATCGCGGGCTGGGCGGAGGAAGCCCTCGCCTGGGCGGTAGGCGCGCGTATCGTAAACGGCATGGGCGACGGTCTTGTCGCGCCGCGCGGCACGGCGACGCGCGCGCAGGTCGCGCAAATGCTGCTCGATTACAACAGATTATGATACTGTGATAGTAGGGGGAACCGGATGGATTTTTTATGGAATGAAAAAACGCTCGATTGGTTCAGAACCGCGAGCGTATACACGGGCTTTCACAGTCGGCTGGCTTCGATTGTGCGTCCCTTTGTCGCGGACTGCGAAACGCTCTGCGATATGGGTTGCGGCCACGGCCTGCTGGACCTCGAATTGGCAAAGGATTTGCGCAGCGTACTCTGCGTGGACCAAAGCGAAGCGGCGATCGGCGCCTTGAACGAACGCATACGCGCGCAGGGGGCGCGCAACGTCGTCGCGCGCGTCGCGGACGTGAACAGTCTGGCGGGAGAGCGTTGGGACGCCGTGATGATGAGTTTTTTCGGTTCGTCACTCGAAGATATCGCGCGCTTTCTGGCGCTTTGCGATAAACGGATGATCCTGATCGTACACGAGAGCGCCACGGCGGGCCGCTGTGTAAACGCGGTGTCGCTTCGCCCCAAGCCCTTTGGCGCCGCCGAGGTCTCGGGCTTTTTGACGGGCCGCGATTTGCGCTTCCAAAAGACGCACGCCGCGCTCGAATTCGGACAGCCGTTCAAGTCCTTGGCGGACGCGCGGGATTTCATACAGACCTACGCGGCCTCCATGCTCGAAGCGGCCGGCGGAGCGGGTCCCGCGGAGCGGACGCGCCTATACCAAGATATGGAAAATCGCATCGTCGAAACGGGGCTTTCGGACTATCCCTTATATCTGCCCAAGTCCAAGAAGCTCGCCGTGTTCGTCGTGGAGCGGATCGCGCGGCGGGATTCGGCTTAGGCGGTAGGCGGCAAGGGGTTTTTTGCGCGAGCGCGGGGGCGAAATATTGGCGCAGAATGCGAAAATCAGCGTCAATACGCGGATTGTGAGCGGCGTGATCGCTGTCAAAACGCTTGCAAAGAATGTTCCTGCGTGCTACAATGTACTATGAAAGGAGTTGGTACATATGCCGCATGTTTCCTCGCGTGTTTCCGAACAGGAAAAAATTTGGATGGAGAGCTATGCAAAATTGCATGGTCTGAATCTTTCCGATGCCGTCAAAGCGGCGTTTTTTGAAAAATCGGAGGATGCATACGACTTGAAGCGGTGCGGAAACCGGGAGGGTTAACTTTTTCTAAACCTTCTAATATGTGATCTTTGGAATGCGCGCGCTCTGCGGCGCGCGTGACCGAGGGTGCGCTTGCGCAGATGAGTATACTTATCTGCGCTTCTTTTTTATCCCATGATTGGATTTTTTTCATGGGATTTTTTTGTGTTTTTCGTAACCGTTTTTACATTTTCTGTATCTGCCGATCTGTATACTTATCTGCGAAAAAATGTTCCCCAATTCATACAAAAAAGAAAAATACTGTGCGCGTTTTTGTGTCCGAAAAGACGCGCAAGCATAAGCCCGACGGCGTTTGCGAGGCGCTACAAGTATGAACACATCCTGTACGCAAATCCTTTGTGATTTTCTTGCGGAAACCGAAGCGCTCACGGAGCGGACGGACGAATTGCCGCGGGAAACCGCCGTCGAACTCTACGCGATGTTCGGCGCCGCGGCAAAAATGGCGGCCCTGAACATCGCCGTGATCGATCCCGCGCTCAGGGTGACACTCTGCGACAAACAGGATGGGATCCTGGAACGAATCATCGATACCGGGCCGCCTGTTTCCGCAACGGGCATAAACGGTGTTTTCACGCCCGCCGTGCAGGGACACAGGCGATGGGGAAACGTCGAACTGTTGAAAGACAAGGGGCTTACCGGCTACCTGCTCGCAAAGGAATACAGCGCGCAACCCGTTATGTTGTTTTGCACAAAGCCGGAGGATTACCCCTATGCCGCGTCGCTGCCGGGCCTCACGCTTCTGTATGACGACGCAAGCCCGGGCGATTCCTCCCCGTACCTTGACCGGCTGCGCGAGCAGCACGCCCAAATGGACGTTCTGATTCTGCACGGCATGTACCCGGAAACCCTAAGCTATCTCAACAGATACCGAAAGCTCAGGCCCGACGGCAAGGTCTATTGCGGCTTGGATATGAACAGCTTTTGGATGGGGCGGATTCCTTGGGGCGATCCGGCCATAAACCGGTTTGCGGGGCAATGCGATGTTGTGGCAACCTCATGCCGATCGCTGCGCGACGCGCTCAACCGCAACCCGTACGTGCGCTTTCCCTGCCGCTGGCTTCCGAACGGCTTCTTCAACGCGGACGGACTGCCGCTCGCGGCGGAGGCGGAACGCAAGGAGAACATCATACTGACCGTCGGCAGGATCGGCTCCGCTCAGAAGAACAACGCCGAACTGCTTATGGGCTTTGCCAAAGCGGCGCAGCGGCTGGACGGCTGGCGCCTGCGGCTCGTCGGCCCGATAGAGCCGGATTTCCACGCTTTCATCAAGGAGTATTTTGAGACCTTTCCTCACTTGCAAAAGCGGGTAAGCTTCCCCGGCGCCGTCACGAACAAGGCCGATCTGTACGCGGAATACAGCCGCGCAAAACTGTTCGCGCTCACCTCAAAGTTAGAGGGCGCCCCGAACGTATACGCGGAAGCCTTGTTTCACGGCTGTATGTTCGTCACCTCGGACATCGACGCGGCGGATGACATAACGGACTTAGGGAGACTCGGCCGGACCTACAAACGCGGCGATAGCGGCGCGCTGGCGGGCGCGCTCACAGAATCGGCCGCAAAATCCGACGCGCGCGCTTTTCGGAAGCACATACCGAAAGCCCTTGCTTACGCGCGCAGATACTTCGATTGGCGCCGCAACGTGAAAAAACTCATGTATATGCTGCAAAGCTGAGAGGCGAATCTGCTGAAA
>JAITKU010000216.1 GCA_031278255.1 Eubacteriales Family XIII. Incertae Sedis bacterium
TGCCGTCCAAAGCCCGATGCAGAGCGGCTGTGGTTAAAGAATCGCCTATCATAATTCGCAGTCCCCTTTTTTTGTCGTTGCCGTTGCTTGCATTGTTCCAAAATATTTTAACATACCGCTTCTCGTTTCACAAGCAATTTTTCATGAAAACCATACGCAAGGACTAAAGTTTTCGGAAAGAAATCCGATAAGAAGTTAGATAAGCCTACGCCTTTTTCGATGTTTTCGGAAAATTTTTATTTTCGCCTTAATTTTCCGAAAAAATTTACGATAATATGCTATGAACGGACGCGAGGAAAGTCCGCTGTAAGGAAAGGAGCTTATCATGGAGATTTCCCTGATCGGCAAGCCCAAAGCGCTGCAAGCGCAGACGGCGCAGGACCCGCCCAACAAGATCGCGCGGGAAGAGGACGGCGAAAGGGCCGCCGCCTCGCGCAAGGTGGACAGCGCGGATATCTCGGCGGGCCACGCGGGCGCGTTCGAGGACAAGCGCCTGTCGATCGCCAAATCGACGATCCTGTACGACATTTCCCTCAGCGCGTTCGCGGAAAGGCTCGAGGAGATCAGAAGCCGCGTGGAGGACGGCTCCTACAGCGTACCGGACGCGGAATTGGCGGACGCCCTGTTCAATTAAAAACGGCAGACCGGATATTTTCGCGCACCTCTGCCGGAAAGGGTTTTTATGGACAACGCACAAGCCGCAAGGCCCGTTATAGACGAGTTCTACGACTACCTGCAGGGTGTCAAGGAGGTATACGCGGACATCATACCCGTGCTTAGGGAGGAGATAGACCGGATTGCGCGCGACGATATCGCGGCGCTCGACGAAACGCTCAAGAAGCAGCAGGCGCTGGTACTCAGGACGCGCAATTTCGACGACAAGATCGCCTCCTACCTCGCAAAACTGGGCATTGCGGCCTCCACCTTGACGGAGACCGTACAGGCATTTCCGGAGGACGATCGTTTCCGGTTTTATGACTTTTTGGGAGAGTTCGACCGCATCGTCGGACAGGTTGATTTTTACAGAAACAAATGCCGCGAACTGCTGCAGAGCAAACTCTACAGCATAGACAGGCGGCTTGAAAACATCCCGAACAAGCGGGAGAGCGTCACCTACGACGCGAACGCGGGAGAGGTGACGAAGTCTTTGCATTCCAAGACTTTCGAGAAGAAGATATAAGCCGCGTGCCCGCGGCGCACCCCCGGCCCTTGCGACTTTGAAGAGAGGATTCACATGCGACCGACATTTTTGGCTTTCCAAACCGCGTACCGCGCCATCGCCACCGGCCAGATCCAGCTGGACACCGCGGGCAACAACATCTCCAATGTGCAGACCGAGGGCTACTCGCGGCAGCGCGTGGACACCAACTCCGTCTCAAACGGCGGATACATACAGAAATTCAAGCCGATGGATGTCACGGCGGGCGGCGGCGTGGAAGCGAAGCGGGTCAGCCGCGTGCGCGACCAGTTCCTCGACGCGCGCTATCGTATGCAGAATTCCGAAAACGAAAAATACACCGCCATATTGAGCGGACTCAACGATCTTGAAAACGTGCTGGACCAGACCCTGTACGACGGTCTGCTCGCGGAGATCGCGAATTTCAAGGAGGCGCTCAACCCCATGCTCGAAAACCCGCCGAGCAACGACATGGCCATGGTCGTACGCAAGGCGGCGGATACGGTGGTTTCGCTTCTGAACACCTACGCGCAGAGCATAGAGGATGTTCGCAATCAGCAGATATACGACCTGAAAACCAACATAAACACGGACTTCAACAGCACCGTCCAAAACATCGCCGCGCTGAACAAGCAGATCAACGAGGAGATTGCGCACGGCAACACGCCCAACGAGCTTCTGGACGAGCGGGACCTGCTCTTCGACAAACTCTCGGGCTTCGCGAACGTCCGGATCGACATCACGTCCAAATGGCTGTCGAGTTCGCTCAAGGTGGAGGACGTCGAGATAAAAATCCTGGACGAAAAGACGAACACGGAGATCGATCTGATCAAGAACGACATCTACAACACGCTCAGCGTCGCGGAGAACAACGACGGCACGGTCAGTATCAAGGTCAATTCGGCTTTCGGCAACAAAAACCTCGCGTACGGCAACGATGTCACGCCTTTCCTGACGAGCGGAAGTCTGGGCGGCGCGCTCGACGTGATCAACGGCACGGGCACGGAGTTCATATCGCTGTCGCAGGACCTCGCGGAGCCGAACCGATTCCGCGGCACCCTGTACTACAAGGGCATGCTGGACACCTTTGCCGCGAACTTCGCGCGCGCGCTGAACGAGATCAACGCGTACAATCCGAACGAGGAAATGCCGCGGTCGTTCAAAGTGTCGTCCCAATTGCTTGCCGACGGCAGCACCGCCAACCCGGACTACGATTCCGCGGACCCGTATTACGATGAAACGCTTGATTCGACCAAGCCCGCCTTTGACCCGACCAAGTGGACTGATACCGTGAACGCCTACAAGAAAGAGGATCGCCCGCTGTTCTCGACGATAGACCCATTATTGCCTGAGATCACGGCCGCCAACATAAGGATATCGCCGGAGTGGCTCGCAGATCCGATGCAACTGACGGTCACGCAGCCCGGCGATCCCTCCGAGGGCGAGAACATCGGCCGCATGATCATCGCCATAGAACAGGGCTTCACATTCTACGTTGCGGGCGACAGCAACAAGGGCAAAATCTTCGACGGCACCTTGGAGGAATACTTCACGGGTGTCAACGCGACGCTGGGCCTCGATGTGGCCCTTTACAAGAACTATTCGGAAACCTCGGGCTATATCATGACCACGCTGTTCACGGCGCGGGAATCCGTTTCGGGCGTCAGCCTCGACGAGGAGGGTGTGGCGTTGATGACCTACCAGAAATCCTACAACGCCGCCGTCCGCTTTTTCACCGTGCTTGATGAGATGGTCGATCGGATCATCAACGAGATGGGACTCGCCGGCAGGTAGTACCGCCATAAAAAGGAGGCAGCCATGCGCATTACCAACCGCATCGTAACGGAGAAATATCTCCGTTCGGTCAACAGCATAGCGACGGAACTCGACCGGCTGAACAATCAGGTCACGACGGGCTACAAATTCACAAAGGTCTCGGAGAACACCCCCGCAGCCGTCAAAGCCTTTCAAATCCGCAAGGACCTCGCGCGGATCGAGGGCTATCAGTCGAGTATAAAACACGCGGAGAGTACGCTGAGCAACGCCGAGTCCTCGGTTATAAAGCTGCAGGAGTTGCTTCACGACGCGCGCGAGAAGATCGTGCAGGGGCTGAACGGCACGCAGAGCAGCGAGGAGCGCGCGATCATCGCGACGCATCTCAAAGAACTGCAGAAGCAGACCCTGCAGCTTCTGAACTCCAACGCCGCCGATATCTACTACTTCGGCGGAAACAGCGTGCGGCAGGAGCCTTTCTCCGTGAGCGCGGACGGCAAACTCCAATACAA
>JAITKU010000052.1 GCA_031278255.1 Eubacteriales Family XIII. Incertae Sedis bacterium
GTGCAGGCGGCCGTCAAGAAGATCACGGACAAGGAGCCGTTCAAGGGCATCAACCCCGATGAATGCGTCGCGGTCGGCGCGGCCATACAGGCCGGCGTGCTGACGGGCGAGGTGCATGATGTGCTGTTGCTCGACGTTACGCCGCTTTCGCTGTCGATCGAAACCCTCGGCGGGGTCGCGACGAAGCTCATCGAACGCAACACGACGATCCCGACGAAGAAGAGCCAGATTTTCTCGACGGCCGCGGACAACCAGACCGCCGTGGATATCCACGTCATGCAGGGCGAGCGCGAGATGGCCGCCGGCAACATCACGCTCGGACGCTTCCAGCTTTCCGGCATACCGCCCGCGCCGCGCGGCATACCGCAGATCGAGGTCACTTTCGACATCGACGCGAACGGTATCGTAAACGTCAGCGCAAAGGACATGGGCACGGGCAAGGAACAGCGCATCACGATCACCTCCTCCACGAAGCTGTCCGACGAAGAGATCAAGGCCAAGGTCAAGGAGGCGGAGCAGTACGCCGCCGAGGATAGGCAGCGGAAAGAGGAGATAGACGCGAAGAACCAAGCCGAAACGCTTGTGTACGAAACGGAGAAGGTCCTGAAGTCCTTGGAGGACAAACTCTCGGAGGATGAGAAGAATCGCATTACGGAGGCCAAGGACGCGCTCTCAAAAGCGCTTGAAAGCGGAAACCTCAATGAGATTCGGCAGAGGACGGAAACCCTTACAAACGAATTCCACGCGATCTCCGCGAAGATGTATGAGCAGCAGGCGCAGGCGGCGGGCGCGGGCCCGGGGCCGGCCGACACGGGCGGCGCGCCGCAGGACGACGCCCCCGCGCGGGATAAGGTCGTCGATGCGGATTATGAGGTCGTGGACGAGGAAAAAACGGGCGGCGACAAGGCGGATGAATAAGAGAAATGGCTGAAAAAAGGGATTACTACGACATCCTGGGTTTGAAAAAAGGCGCGCCCGCGGCGGATATCAAAAAGGCTTTCCGGAAGCTGGCCATGCAGTATCACCCGGACAAGAATCCGGGTGATAAGGCGGCCGAGGAGAAGTTCAAGGAGGTCAACGAGGCCTACGGCGTGCTGTCCGATTCCGAAAAAAAGGACCGCTACGACAGGTTCGGCCACGCCGGCGTCGATCCGAACGCGGGTTTCGGCGGCGGAGGCTTCGGCGGAAACGCGGGCTTCGGCGGCTTCGACGATCTGTTCGGCGACCTCTTCGGCGGCATGTTCGGCGGCGGAGGGGGTTCGTCGCGCAGACGAAACGGACCGCGAAAGGGTCCGGACGTTCAAAAGAATATACGCATCACTTTCGAGGAAGCGGCCTTTGGCGTGAAGCGGCATATCGGGCTTAACAAACACGTCGTCTGCGACGCGTGCAACGGCACGGGCGCCGCCGGCGGCGCGTCGCGGGTAAAGTGTTCGAGCTGCGGCGGCACGGGCGAGGTTCGGACGCAGCAGAGGACACCTTTCGGGCAGTTTGTGAACGTCTCCCCCTGCGCCAAATGCGGCGGAGCGGGCGAGGTGATCGAAAACCCGTGCAAGAAGTGCGGCGGCAGCGGCAAGATGCGCAAGGAAATCACGCTGTCCGTGGACATACCCGCCGGGGTGGACAATGACTCGGTCGTGAAGCTGGAGGGGCAGGGCGAGCCGGGTACCGCGGGCGGACCTCCCGGCGATCTCTACGTCGTGATCACCGTATCCGCGCACAGGCTCTTCGAGCGGAAAGGGAGCAACCTGCTCCTCGATATCCCGATCACCTACACGCAGGCGGCCCTCGGCGACAGCATCACCGTTCCGACGCTCTCCGAGAAAGTGACGTACAAGATCCCGCCGGGCACGCAGTCCGGAACCGTATTCAGGCTCAAGGGCAAGGGGATACGCTCCCTGCATACGGGCAGGACGGGCGATCTCTACGTGACCGTGACCTTGGAGGTGCCCACCAAGCTGAGCGGGGAGGAAAGGAAGCTTTTGAAGAAGCTGGACGAGGTATCGAAAAAGGATGCCGGCAGCGAGACCTATCCCAAGCGAAAGGGATTCCTGGATACGATGAAAGATATGTTCAATTGAGCGGCGCGGGGAAAAAGCCCGGCCGCCCGGCGGCCGGGTGGTTACAGCTTCACGAATTTGACCGCGCGATTTTCAAAGGTCGCGAGGTATTTTAATCCCGCGTCCCGCGCCATGCCGCGGGCGCGATCGAGCATGAAGCCCACATCCGAGGCGCGGTGGGCGTCGGAGCCGACGGTCACGATCTCGCCGCCCGCGAGGACATAGAGCCGCAGCATATCGGCCGTGGGCGTGGTCCGCTCGCCCATGTTGTAGCGAAAGCAGGAGGTGTTGATCTCGATGCCCTTGCCGTCGGCGGCCAAGAGCCGCACGATATCCTCCACAAGATCATAATACGCCTCGTTTTCGGGTATGCGCGCCGCGTAGCGGTCGATCACGTTGAGGTGCCCCAGCACGTCGTAGTCCTTGTACAGCTTGAGACATTGCAGCACATAGGCGTAAAAACCCCTGTAGACATCCTCCGCGCGCCGCCCGGTCACGTATTCGGGGGCGCATATCTCAAAGCCCTCCGCGCAATGAAAAGAACCTATGATGAAGTCGAAAGGATAGGCGCCGGTCATCGCGCGGCAGGCTTCCGTCACATCGTGCTGTATCCCCAGTTCCAGCCCCTTGACCAGTTTGATCTTCCCGCTGTATTTCTCTCCTATGCGTTCGAGTTCCCGCGTGTAAGCCTCCGAATCCAGACCGAAATCGTATGCCGCGTTGCGGTAGTTCGGATCGTAGTGATCCGTGACGGCGTATTCCTTTATGCCGAGCGATATCGCCCGCAACACCATGGTTTCGAGCGCCTCGTCCGAGTCGCCGGAGAAAGACGAATGCGTGTGATAGTCGTACATTTGTTTACAGCCTCCTTGAAAGTATGCTATAATGGTAAAGTTATTATAGCATACTTTCTGTTTTACCGGAACCGCAAGAGGGTATTCGATGGCATCGGAGGAATGGCGGCTGATAGAAAAAGCAAAAAACGGGGACGAGAGCAGCTTTGAGGCTCTGATTTTGTCATGCAAAAAAAAGGCGTGGAACATCGCCTTTCAATATATGCGCAACGAGAATGACGCGATGGACGCCCTGCAGGAAAGTTTTATAAAAATATACAAAAATTTGAACAGCTTCAAGGGCGACAGCCGCTTCGACACCTGGGTCCACCGCATTACGGTCAACACCTGCAAGGACATGTTGCGGAAAAACGAAAAGTACAAACTGAACGACAGCCTGTACGCCGGCGGGGAAGAGGGGGACTACCTGCGGGAATTCCCGGACCTCGAACCCGGGCCGGAGGACGCGGCCGTGCGGTCGGAACTGGCTTCGGAATTGCTTCGATGCGTGTATATGCTTCCGCCGGACCACCGGGATGTCATCATACTCAGGGATATACAAAATCTGAGCTACGAGGAGATCAGCGAGGTTTTGGACGCTTCGCTCGGCACCGTGAAATCGAGGATAAACAGAGCCCGCGGCAATTTGCGGCGCATGTGGTTGGAACAAAAGGACGCCGCCGACGTCTAAACCTATCGAGGAACCCGTTCCGATATGTGCCGATACCGGGAAAAGCAGGGGTGTTTTTTCGCGAATTCGCGATCCCCGCGCGCAGGAGACGCGTTCGTTGCGATAAGGCAGGAGGAAACTGTTCGTTGGAACAGCAGGAGAGGAAAATGGATTGCGGCCGTGCTTCGGAACTGTTTTCGCCCTATATCGATGATATGCTCGATACGGCGGAAGCCCGCGCCCTGCGCGCGCATTTGGACACTTGCGCCGCGTGCGAAGCGGAATGCGCCCGGTTTTTGCGCATGCGCGAGACGCTTTTGCGCACGCCCGCGCCTCCGCTGCCCGCGGCGTTCGACGAAAGGCTGCGGCAGGCCGTCCGGCTTTCGCGCGAGGCAAACGCGCGGTCCCGCCGCCTGCGGCTTTGGTCGTCGGTGGCGGCCGTCTTTGCGATCGGGCTGTTGTCGCTGTTCGTCCATAGCCGCTTCGACGCGGCGCGCTCCGATTTGACATCCGCGGGCGGCGCCGCGGACGAGACTGCGGTTTTTGCGCCGGCGGACGCACTTTCCGAGGACGCGGCGCAGACGCGGGAGGAGGCGAGCGCCGCGGCGGTCGCTTCCGAGCGCGCGGAGGAATCGTTCACCGAAGAGGGGCGCGTTGACTACGTCGCCGATGCGGGCGGCGATTTTGACGCGGGCGCGCCCGTCTACGATACGGCCGGTTCCGTCGCCTCTGCGGACGCGTCCGCGGAATCCGCCGCGTCCGTGCGGATACCCCCCGCGTACACCGCGGAGCAACCGGGCCTGTACGACGGCTATGAGCGGCCGATCTATCCCGCGCGGGGCACGACGACGGGCGCGCACCGCCTGGACGAAAAGGCCGTGTGCGACGAGCTTTTGCGCGACAAGCTCGCCGGCTGGACCTACGAAATCCTGTGGGAGGAGAAGCGCGACAGCACTTGGATTTACCGCGTGAATCTGATCGGCAACGGGAGCGGAACGCGTTTCGATCAGGAGGTCGAGATACACGTGTCCGGCGGCAAGTCGTTGCAAGTATACTACGCCACGGAGTTTATGGGGTTTTAGGCGGGGCCGCCTTTCGGCGGGCGCCCGGCCCGTGGTTTTGTCTGAGCCTTTGTGCGGGCCTCGCGCCCGAATGCGATGCGGGAGTGCGGATGGAAAACACAATCATCATAATCGACGGAAACAGTCTGGTCAACAGGGCCTACTACGCCATACAGCGACCGATGATCACGAAAGAGGGCCTTTATACGCAGGGCATATACGGCTTTTTGAATATGTTCTTCAAACTCATGCGGGACTATGCGCCCGGCTATGCCGCAGTCGCTTTCGATCGGAAAGCGCCCACCTTTCGGCACGAGGCTTATGCGCAGTACAAGGCGGGCCGAAAGCGTATGCCCGAGGAACTCGTCATGCAGTTGCCCCCGCTCAAGGAACTGCTCGACGCGCTGCGCGTCAAAATGCTGGAGATCGACGGCTTTGAGGCCGACGATATCATAGGGACCCTTGCGAAAAAAGCGGAGGCGCAGGGGCTTGCGCCGCTGATCATCACCGGCGACAAGGACGCGCTGCAGTTGGCCGGCCGCACGACGCGGGTTCTCATCACGAAGCGGGGTATCTCCGAATTCGATCTCTACGACGAGGACGCCATGTATGAACGATACGGCTTCGGACCGGAGGCTTTCATCGATTTCAAGGGCCTGATGGGGGACGCCTCGGACAACATACCGGGCGTGCCCGGCGTGGGGGAAAAGACGGCGCAGAAACTGATCAAAGAGTTCGGCAGCATCGAGAACATCCTGTCGAATACGGACCGCATTCCGTCTGAAAATCTCAGGACGCGCCTTGCGGAAAACGCCGTGCAGGCGCGCATGAGCCGCAAACTCGCGGAGATCATCACCGCCGTGCCGATCGAGATCGACTTGGATGACTTTTGCGTGACGGCGCCGGACAATGAAAGGCTGGCGGAGATATACGCGAAGCTGGAATTCAAGACATTCCTAAAGAAGCTGAAGCTGCCGGCCGTCGCGCAGACGCCGCTTGCGATTTCGGCGGACGCGGACGGCGCGCCCGCGGCCGCGCGGCCCGCCGCGCGCATTTTGATCGTCAAGACGGAACAGGACGTCGCGGTTTTTGAGCGGGCGGCGGCAGAGGCCGAATACGCCGTGATTCGCAGCTTCGGCGACGGGAGCCACATACGAAAACCGCAGATTTACGGCATATCCGTATTGCTTCGCGATACCTGCTTCTATCTGCCTCTGGACAACGCCTCCGACAGCCTGCGCGCGTCGCTCTTCAACGCGCTGAACGCGCCGCGCGGGGGCGTGGCCGGTCACAATCTGCTCGACGAATTCTACGCCCTGCGCGCCCTTTGCGCGCACTTCTCGCCGCCGGTCCGGTTCGACACGGCCGTAGGTCAGTACCTGCTGGAGCCCACGCGCGCCGAATACGGCCTCGGTTCTCTGATGAAAGAGTATTTCCGCGAAAACCCCGTGGACGAGGACGCTTTCTTCGGCGAGGTTCGGCAGATGGACATGCTGTCGGACACGGACGAGAAATACGCCGCCTATGGCGCGGCTTGGTGCGTCGCGGTTGACAGGCTGATCGGCGCCATACGGGCGCGGCTTTTGAAAGAGGAGTTGACGGGCGTCCTTGAGGCCGCCGAACTGCCGCTGATCTCGGTGCTGTCGGACATGGAAACGGCGGGCTTTGCGATCGACAGGGAGGAACTCCTGCGGGTGGGCGCCGCGCTGACGGCCGATATAGAGGCGCTCACGGAAAGCGTCTGTGAGGCCGCGGGCGAGCGCTTCAATATCAATTCCCCCGCGCGGCTCGGCGTCATCCTCTTTGAGAAGCTGGGCCTGCCCGCGTCGAAAAAGACCAAGGTGGGCGGCTACGCCACGAGCGCGGATATTCTGGAAAAGCTGCGCGACAAACATCCGATCATCGAGCGCGTACTCGCGTACCGCACACTGACGAAGCTGAACAGCACCTATGTGGAGGGACTCCTGCCGCTCATAGGCGGAGACGGACGCATACACCCGCATTTTCGGCAGACCGTGACGGCGACGGGCCGCATAAGCTGTACCGAGCCCAACCTGCAAAACATCCCGATCAGGCAGGAACTCGGCAGGGCCGTCCGCAAGGCCTTTGTCCCGGAGAACGAGGACTTCCTGCTGGTCGGCGCGGACTATTCGCAGATAGAATTGCGCGTGCTGGCCCATCTGACGCAGGACCCCGCGCTGATGGATGATTTCCGCCAAGGGGCCGACATCCACCGCCGCACGGCCGCCCGCGTTTTCGGTTTGGCCGAGGACGCGGTGACATCGCTGCAAAGGAACCGCGCCAAGGCCGTGAATTTCGGCGTGATCTACGGCATGAGCGGTTTCGGCTTGTCGGAGGAACTCGGCATAAACCGAAAGGAGGCCGAGCGGTATATCAAGGAATATTTCAAGACCCACGCCGCCGTGAAAGACTTCATGGACGGACAGATAGAGTTTTGCGGGGAACACGGCTACGTGCTGACCGTACTCGGACGCAAGCGCCGCATACCCGAAATCGGCGCCTCCTCCCACATGACGCGGCTGCTCGGCGAGCGGCTTGCGATGAACACCCCCGTGCAGGGGAGCGCGGCGGATATCATCAAGCTCGCGATGATACGCGTGAGCGGCGCCCTGCGCGCGGCAAAGCTGCGTTCGCGCCTCATCCTGCAGGTACATGACGAACTGATCATCGAGGCGCGCAGGGACGAACTCGACGCGGTCAAAAAACTCCTGCGGGAGAACATGGAACAGGCTTTCGTCCTGCGCGTTCCGCTCACGGTGGACCTGCATACGGGCGCCGATTGGTACGAATTGAAATGAGGGTGATCGGGCTTACGGGCGGTATCGGCAGCGGCAAATCCACCGTCACCGACTATCTGTCGGAGAAAGGCTACGCGGTCGTGGACGCGGATGTGCTTGCGCGCGCGGTCGTCGCGACGGGTACGGAGGGCCTCGCCGCCGTCGTCGCGCGCTTCGGGGAAACGGTGCTGCTTCCGGACGGGAATCTGGATCGAAAGGCCTTGGCCGCGCGCGTGTTCGCGGACGAAGAGGCGCGCGCCGCGCTGAACGCCTTGTTGCATGGGCGGATCGCCCGCGCGATAAAGGAATGCCTCGCGCAATATCGCGCGGCGGGCGCGGCGGTCGTATTCCTCAGCGTGCCGCTCCTGCTCGAAACGGGTATGCAGTCCGAGACGGACGCGGTATGGCTCGTGGACGCGGCGGAGGAGGAGCGCGTGCGGCGCGTCGTCGCGCGCGACGGCCTTGATGCGGAAGCGGTGCGTCTGCGCCTCGCGGCGCAAATGCCCTCGTTTGAAAAGCGGCGATACGCCGCGGAGACGATAGACAATTCCGGCGCGCCGAGCGAACTGTACCGCGCAATTGATACCTTACTGGAAAAGTATGGATTTTAGACGATTTTTTTTCGCCCCGCACGGGGCCGCGCCGCGGGGCAGCCGCGGCTTTCGACGGCCGGCGGCGCCCGGGGGACCCGCCTTGAACGCCGCCGCCCAATCCCCTGCCTTTAGGTATGGGGACCGGCGCTTCATACAGCCGGCGTGGGCTTGCAATCCGCCGCCGGCTATGTTCTGCGGGGCGGCGGGCGAAGCCCTTAACCCCGCAGAACATCCGTTCAACAATTTGGGTGCTTCCCGCGCTCAAATTCGGACGGAACCGAATTTGAAAACCGGCCCGCGCCGCCGCGCCGCTTTCTTGGCCGCTATCCTCATCTGCGCGTCGGTCCTTTCTTTGAGCGCCTGCGACGCGGGCGTGAGCGTCATACTCGGCGGCGCCGAAAAATCGAAGAACGTCACGACCGTTTCCCCCGTCGTGTTTCTGCCCATGGAGATGGTCAGGACGCTGAATCCCGTGCTTTCCAAGGACGAGGACAGTTACTTTATCGGCAAGCTCATCTACGACAGCCTGTTTGAAACGGACGACAGCCTGACTTTGGTGCCGTCCTTGGCGGAGAGTTACAGCTACGACGAGAGCGGGCTTTCCATGACTGTACGCCTGAAGAGCGGTCTGCTCTGGTCCGACGGCGACAGCTTCGACGCGGCGGATGTCGTGTTCAGTATCGACGCCTACACCGCGGATCGGGACGCGCACCTCTACGGCGCAAACGTGCGCAATATAAGGTCCGCGAAAGTCGTCGCGAAAGACGCCCTATCGCTCGTTATCGCGTTCCGGGAGGCAACGGATACGAGCGCCGCGCTGTTGACTTTCCCGATACTGCCCTCACATCTCTACCGAAACCAAAGCGCGCTGCGCAGGGACGCGGAGAACTTCATCCCCGTGGGCACGGGACCCTATGCCGTGCGGGAATTCGATCGCCATTCCCATCTGACGCTGGAGGGCAACCCGAACCACGCCGGGGGGATCCCGGAGAATACCCTGGAATTTCAAGTGATTCCCTCCCGTGACGACGCGCTGAACATGCTGAGTATCAACGCGATTTCCTATGCGGTCTTTCGGGAGGGGGACAGGGACACGATCTATCGCGACGCGAACATGCGCGCGGAGTCTTTCCCGGGCAACGAAGCGGTATTCATCGGCTTTAATTTCAACAAGGATATGTTCCGGCGCAAGGAGGCGCGGCAGGCCGTCGCGCTCTGCGTGGACAGCAAGGAACTGCTGGAGGTCTGCTTCTTCAACAGCGGCGTTCCGGCCGACAGCATCTATTATCCCGGCTTCCTCGGGGTGGGGGAGAGCGCGGACCCCTACGCCGCGGACCCGGACAGATCGAAATCCCTGCTGGCCTCGGCGGGCTTTTCGGACACGGACGGGGACGGTTTTTATGAATACTTTTCAGTCCCGGAAGGGGAGGAGACGGGCCTTTTGCGCCCGCTGTCGCTACGGCTTTTGGTCAACGGAGACGATGCCTCGCGGGTGTCGGCCGGGCAGATGATACAGGCCGCGCTGCAGCGTATCGGCCTCGCCTGCGAACTCGCGGCCAAGGACCGGGACGCGTATGCGGCGGCGCTCGCGGCGGGCGATTACGATCTGTTTCTGGGCGGCGCGCAATTCGCGGAAAACTACGATTTGCGATCGCTTCTGCATTCGGCCCACGGCAATCCGATCGCATACGGCGATCCCGCGATGGACGCGCTTTTGGACGATTTCACGGCCGCGAAATCGCCGCAGGAACGCCGCGATATATTCGAGGCGATACACGCGCGCTTCGTCGAGGAGATACCGTACTATTGCCTGTTCTACAAGACCTACGGCGCCGTGGCATCGCCCGCCCTCTCGGGGGACTTGCAGCCGCGCTTCGACGATATCTACCGCGGCTGCGAGGACTGGCGCTGCGTCTACGAGACCTCGCCTTAGGGTTGACGCGCCGCCCCGCGTTTCATCCGATCAGCTTCATATCGAGCGCTATCCGTATCACATCCATATTATTCTCCGCGCCGAGTTTCGCGTATATAATCTGAAGCACGGATTTCACCGTGTTGATCGACAAACGCCGGTTGACGGCGATCTCCGATCTCGAAAGCCCGTGGTAGAGGTCCGTCAGGATTTCCACCTCCCGCAGCGACAGTTGCACCTCATCGCCGAGATGATTCGACTTCCTGTATTCCGACGCCACAAAAGCCAGCTTTTTCGCGTAGGTGGCGGATTTTTTGTTGATGCGCATGAGCCATTCCAAGGGGATGTCGCAGTCCTCCGTTCTCATGGCCGCGCGGCTGAGCGTGCGCATTTTGTTGCCGTATTCGATGAAAGGCATATCGAAAGAATTCGGATGCGCAAGTTCGTAGGCCCTCGAAAGCGCGCGGAGCGCGGCGGTCTTTTCGCGAATTTGGTAGAGGCAGATCGCCTCCAATATCTTAAATTCGAGCCGCATCATCAGGAGCGTACCGCCGGTCTCACAACTCTCCAGAAAGGCCAAGAGTTCATGGTATCTCTGATCCGCCCAATGGCAGCGCATACGCACTTGGATATCGAAATCGAGCATGACGGACGGCCTCACCTTGTTCTCAAAACCGCCCTTGAGCCAGTCGGCCACGTGGGAACTCTGCCCGAGCTGCGCGTAGTACCAGCTTGTCAGAAGATCGTAAACGGCGGGGTTGAGCGGATATTCCGCCGATTCCGTCATCATCTCGAAATGCCGCAGACGCTGCTGTATCTTCGCGTAATCGCCCGTCTGCAGGTCGATGCGCAAAAGGTAGAATACGGCGCGGCTCTCGATCTCGCGCTGCAGGCCCTCCTGCGCCTTATACAAGGCTTGGTAGGCGAACTTCTCCGCCTCTTTCAATTCGCAGCGGAAGTAGGCGAGTTCCGCCCGCGCCAGAAAGTTCAGGCCCTGTATGCAGCCGTTCATGGAATGCGTCACGTAGGGCGTCAAACGGTCGAGATTGTCGATGTATCGTTCCATCTCGCCCCGTTCCGCGCCGCCGGCCCTGCACGCGTAGGAACCCAAGGAGACGTTGGTCACGGGTCCTATGACCGAATAGGCGCCGAAAGGGGCGCCGAGGGTGAAATACCGATCGGCCTTCTCAAAAGAACGCCAGAGGTCCGGTTCCGCGCGCATGGAATAAAGCATCATCTGCGCAAAGCCCAGATTGTTGTAGGCGCCCGCCAAGACGCGGCAGTTGAACTTGGAGACGGGCAGCTTCTCAAAGTCCTCGATGGTCTTTTGCATCATGGCAAGAGCCTCGCCAAACTTCCCCGCGCTCATGAGCAGGCGCACATAGAGGCAGTGCGCTATGGGATTCTCCCGGAAGAGTTCCTCCAGACCTTTTTCGATCAGGGAGAGGGTGAATCGCGCCGTGTCCATGGGGATGATCTGGGGGAACATGTAGGCGATACGCACGATCGCGTGGTAGTCGCCGGCCTTTTCGTAGTAGGCGATCGCGTCTATCCTGCGATCGTTTTCCTCGAACCAGCGGGCGGCCGTGCGGCAGGTTTCGCGCATTTCCTCTTCGGACAGCGTATCCTGTTTTTGCGTCAGATAATCGAGAAAGAGATGGTGAATGCGAAAGGCGTTCATGTAGGCGTCATAGCGTATGAAAGAACTGATTTCGCTCACCTCTTCGACAAAATGCGGCGCGTCGCCGGCCAAGCGTTTGGTGAGTTCGTAGGGCAGATGTTCGATGAGCGACAGCCGTATCAGGAATCCGCGCAGTTCTTCGGAGATCTTGAAAAATATCTCGGTTTCGATCAGTTTGAAGATGTTCAGCTTCATGGCGGAGATGGCGAGATCTTCCCGCGTCGGCGCGTGTTTCAGGGACAGGGCGATCAGGTTGACCGCGAAAGCCCAGCCGCCCGTGTCGCGGCAGATATTCACAAAGCCGTCCTGCGACGGCTTGACCTCCATCATGCGAAAATAGTCGAGGATTTCTTCCTTTGTGAAGCGCAGATCATCCTCGTTGATCTCCAGAAGCAGCCCCTTTGAGGCCAGCATGACCGTGTTGATGTCCGGCGTGGTCCTCGAAATGAGGACGGTTGTCCGGTTTGTGATGGCTTTGCGGAAGCGAAGATGAACGATGCGTTCGATGAAAGCGAGCAGGTCGGGGTTGTGTATCAGGTGAAAGTCGTCGAGGACGAGGACGTATTTCTTCGTCGGTGTCGCTTCGTCCTCCAAGACGGAGAGCCATCGGTCGTATTGGGTCTCCGTCTCCGGGAAGCCCACGTCCGCCAGCTTCGCGGCGAGGTTCTCGTTGTACAGCGAAACCGTGTGCGTATAGTTTTCCCAAAAACGCGATACGAGATTGTCGCGCTCCGACAACTGTATCCATGTCGTGATGATGTCGTTTGAACGCAGAAAAGCGTAAACCGCCTGCGTTTTGCCGTATCCGGCGCCGGCCACGACCGTGACCAGAGGACCCTGCAAGCCCTGCCGCAGCAGTCCGAAGATATGCGGTCTCTTCAAGTGATGGCGCCCATGGGAGCGCATGAGCGCATTGCTGTGAAACGATGTTTTGGTCACGTTTGCCTCTCTGCAATGAAAAACAGCCGAAAGCGTAGGCTTCGGCGGAACGGTGCGATCAAGTGCTTCTCTTGCGTCGTACGAGTCGAATGCGTTGTGCGGCAGAGAGAGATGTTGAATGGGATTTGCAGGTGCGTATACGTTTGATTTCCTGCGAAGCCACGAATATGATAACATTGCGTAAAAGCGCAGTCAAGAGAAAGCTTTGATTTTTGCGCAAAATTTAACACAAATTACATCGTAGCGTAACAATTAATACAAGTGCGGTAAGGTTATCGATGCCCCGGAACGCATCCGGCGAAAGGCAGGCGCCTATATATATTAAATTATCGGATCCCGCGCCCTTCGGATGTCGCCCCCCTGCTTCACCCGATCTGCGTTGCCACGCCGGACTGCGGGTTCCTATCCCTTTACCCCTGTAATCTTGAAATCCCAATAGTTCGCCAAACAAGCATCGGGGCATCGGTAACCTTACCGCTCGATTTTTTATAGCAACAAACCCTCCCAAACAGGTTTGGATTTTCCGCTGTAATCGGAACGCGCGTGCGCGTGTTTGCCGTCCTCGACGGACAGACCGTTCGGAACGTGGGATTTCTTTTGCAATCGCACGTTTTCAAAGATTCCCGCGCCCGGTCCGATCAGCGACACGTCGCTTGAACACAGGAGATCCGAAACATAGGTGTCCGCTCCGTTTTCGCTTCCGATTTCAACCCCTCTCATGATGTTCGCATTCGGCCCGACGATCGCCCTGCTGATGCGCGCGTTCGGTCCGATGTATACATTTGGCATAATGACGGAATCCGTCACCTCCGCGCCGTCGGAAACAATGACGGAATCCGACAGTACGGAGCGTTCGACGCGCCCCTTGACGGAGCAGGCGCCCGACAGCAAGCTGTTGTGTACAGAGGCGTTCTTCGATACTTTGCCGGGTAGGCGCGCGCGGAAAACCGTGAAAATGTCCCAAGTGTCGCCCCGGACAGAGAATCGGGGCGGGTCCCGCAGGAGGTCCATATGGGCCTCCCAAAGACTTTCCACCGTGCCCACGTCGCGCCAATACCCGCAAAATCTATATGCAAACACCCCTTGTGTTGTAGCGAGCAGCGTCGGTATTATGTTATGTCCAAAGTCGTTTTTGGAGTCCTTTTCATTTTTGTCCTCTATGAGCCGCTTTCGCAGCACATCCCATTTGAATATGTATATGCCCATGGACGCGAGTCTGCTCTTCGCGCATTCCGGCTTTTCCTTAAACTCGATTACCCGTCCGTCGCCGTCCGTTCGGAGGATTCCGTACTTGGAGGTTTCGGCAAGCGGGACCTCGACGGAAGCGATGGTCATGTCCGCGTCGTTTCTCTCGTGGAAAGCCAGCATGTCGTTGTAGTCCATTTTATATATGTGATCGCCGGAGAGGATGAGTACGTGCCTTGGGGAAAGTGCGTCCACATAGTCTATGTTCTGATATACGGCGTCCGCCGTTCCCCTGTACCTTGCGCTCTTCCTTTCGGCCGGCAATATCCGCACGCGGTCCGCCAAGTTCCATACACTTCCGTCCTTGATATACGCGTGCATACCCGTGCTGAGATGCTGCGTGAGTACGCCGATGGCGTTTATCCTCGAATGGCAGCAGTTGCTCAATGTGAAATCGATGATTCGATGGTTTCCTCCGTAGTGTACCAATGGCTTTGCCAATCTGCTCGTCAGTGAACCCAGTCTTTCGCCGCGCCCGCCGGCGAGAATCATGGCAATACACTCGTTTGATTTTATTTCAGCCACCCCTTTTCTGTGAATTACCGGAAGCTTGTGCCGGGCGCTGTTTCCGCCTCGCGTGTTCGCGTTTTTTTACCCTGCCGGGCCCTCCTCGCGGCACACGTCGCTTTTACTATACTAATCTTATCATGTAGGAAATCGCAAAATACCTCCTGATTTGCGGTATTTAAGACCAAAAAAGCGGAAAAATCAGGTATGACAGGGCTTACAGCCCTGTAAAAACGCCGAAAAACGCGCAAAAAGCGCACAAAAAACGCGTGCGCGGGGCGATTTTCAGGAAATTCAGAATCTTTAAGAGAAATTCGCCGGGCGCGGCGGGAAGCGCGCGAAGCGCCCGGGCGCGGGAAAGCGCGAAGAAAGAAAGGTCCCCGCGGCGCGGCGCGCCAAAAGAGACGCGAGCGAAACACGCCCGCGTTTGCACGGGGGCGGAAGCGAAACGAAAAACGAGCGGTTTCGGCGGGTTTAGCCGCCGAAACCGCTCGCGGGTATGTCCTCTGCGAGACGCTCGTCGAGTTTTTCTTCGAGGACCCTCTCGTATTCCGCGAAGATGGCCTCTTTGATCTTGTTTCTCGTTTCCGAGACGAGGGGGTGCGCGATGTCCCTGAAATCGCCCTCGCCCATCTTCCGGCTCGGCATGGCGATAAACAGACCGTTTTGCCCGTCGATGATCTTTATGTCATGCACAACAAACTCATCATCAAAAGTCACGGAAACCACGGCTTTCATCTTTCCCTCATCGCTGACCTTGCGAACCCTGACATCAGTAATTCTCATAACGAAAACCACCCTTTCTGCCGCGTGAACGCGCACGGTACATAGTATTTAGCTGTTCGGTATTATTATATAATATTTAAAATCTTTTACAAGCGCTTTTTCAAAAAACCGTAAAAACGCTTATTTCACGGCAAAAAAGGGATATCGGGCGCCCGGAGGAATGAGACGAAGCCGAATGTCGGACGGAGCCGAATTTGAAAATTCCGGCTGTTGTTTTGTCTCGCCGCCTTTTTGTCAGGTCCTCAGTTCCGTCAATACGATGTCCGCCGTGACGCTTTTGCCGCCTCTGACAACGGTGATTTTCACATGATCGCCCACCGAAAGCCCTGTCAGCTTGGCGTTGAAATCAGACAGCCCCGCGACGGTCGCGCCGTTTACCGCCGTGATCCTGTCGCCCGGCAGAAGCGCGGCGTTCGATGATTTGTAAATGTACAGACCGAGCGCACTCACGCGATACATGCGGGCGGTTTGCGCGTCCCGGATGTCCAGGAGCGTGAGACCGGCGCTGACCCTGCCCGTCACGTAGCCGGCAAAGATCAGTTCCTCGATAATCGGTTTTGCGATATCGACGGGGATGGCGAAGCCCAGCCCCTCTATATCCGAGCCGAAAGATTTTGCGTTGACGATGCCTATCAGTTCGCCGTAAAGATTGAAAAGGCCGCCGCCCGAATTGCCGGGGTTGATCGCCGCGTCGGTTTGCAAAAGCGACATCGTTTCGCCGTCTATGGCGATTTCCCTGTCAAGCGCGGAAATGATGCCGAAAGTCACGGTGCCGCCCAGTTCTCCGAGGGGATTGCCTATCACGACCGCGGGATCGCCGACGGCGAGCGACGACGAATTTCCCAAAACCGCAGGCTGCAGACCGGCGGCGCCGATCTTGAGAACCGCGAGATCCGTTTTGGAATCGGCGCCTGTGACGGTCGCGGAGAATTCGCTTCCGTCGGTCAGCCGCACGGTGATATTCCGCGCCTCGCTGATTACGTGGTTGTTGGTGACAATATATCCGTCCGCGGAGATGATCACGCCGCTCCCGGCGCCCGTGCTGACGAACTGTCCCATCCTGCCGCTCCGCAAAACCGTTTCCGTCGTGATCTCCACAACGCTCTCCTTGACTGCGGCCGCGGTTTCTGCGATCGTCAGCGCGGCGGCGTCCGTCGCGCTGCTCGCGGCGACGGTCCGCAGGATCGATTGATACGGGATTTCCGTTCCGTCCGCGGCGGCATACGCGGTTTGCCCCGCGCGATTTGCGGCATAGCCGCCGACGAACCCAAAGACGCTTGCCATCCCGGCGCAGCCCGCCAAGAGCAGCGCCGCGAAGCCGCGCCGCATGAATATGCCTTTTCCCCGCGCCCGATTTGCCCGGATTTCGACATCGCGAAGATAGCGTGACGGACGCTTTGGCGCGTATGCCGTCTCATCCGGTTCGTAAAATTCGTTTTTCCACATTTTGCTTCATCCTTTCTGTTCGCATAAAATCGGTTTGGCTTGACTCTGCGGCGATGCGCAGGATCCTATCTTTTCAGTCTGATCCAAAAAACGCTGCCTTTCCAAGGTTCGGATTCGGCGCCGTATGCGCCGCCGTGCGCTTCCATAATCGATTTTACGATGGACAGGCCGATACCCGTGCCGACGGCGGCGCGTCTGTGCTTTTTGCCCGTGCGGTAGTATCTGTCCCAAATATGGGGCAGTTCCTCCGGTTCGACGCCCCTGCCCGTGTCCGCCACCTCCACCGTGACGGAATAGGGGGCAACGATTTGGCGAAGCGTGACGGTCTTGTCCGGTCCGGTAAAATCGATGGCGTTGCCGAGCAGATTGCAAACCGCCTGCGATATGCCGCTTTCGTCGGCGGTGACGCATATATCCTCAGCGGCCTCGAACAAGATGTGATAGCCCTCCGCCTTTGTGAATTCGGCGAACCGGAACGTGATTTCGCGCAGACTTTCCGTCAGATTGTAAGGCGCGGGCTTCATTTCCGACGCGCCGGATCGGAGTTTCGACAGGTCGAGTACGTCCCCCACCAACCGGTTCAGGCGCTTGGCCTCGTCGATGATGATCTGCGCGTTTTCGGGCGTGTCCTCGCCGGGCAGGTCGCGCATGGCCTCGGCATAGCCGGCGATGAGCGTCAGGGGCGTCCGCAGGTCGTGCGAGATGTTGGCGATCAGTTCCTTTTGCAGTTCATCCGATATCGAAAGTTCTCTTGCCGCGATGTTCAGCGTATCGGACAGTTCCGTGATTTCCTTGTAGCCTTTCGCGGCGAACACCGCGTCATACCGCCCGGCGGCCAGCTTCTTTGCGGATTCGTTGATTGAAACGATGGGTTTTGAAACATACCGCGCGATCAGCAGCGCCAAAAACAGCGAAAACAGAAGCATAAAACCGGTGACGAAATAAAGTTCCATTCGGAGCGTCCCCACCGTCGCGTCCACGGGCGAGATCGTGGCGGCCAGCACTATGAACACGCCGCCGGAGGGCCGCATTACGAACTTGCAAGAGTAAATCATCTGTTGGCGGGATATTGGACTGCGGGGCTGCGGCCCGGACCTTTGAAGGATTTCGTCTATTTGGAGCGCCTGTCCTTCGACTTGGAAGGGGCGCTCAAAATATTCGCCGCCGTTTTCCATCGTCAGAATAAAGAGCCGCGATATCTCGTTTATCGGCTCTCGTTGCCGCAAAAAATCATCCCGCCCGGAGGAATAGAGCGTGCTTCCGTTTTCGGACAGGATTTCGATGCTGACGTTTTTTTGTTCGGACAGGTCCGCCGCCACATCGAATAGGTCGCTGCTGTCCAAGTCGGCCGTCAGCGTTTTCATGACGGCCTTGACCTCGCCGGTTTTCACCGCTTTGTAGATACTGTCGAGGAATACCACTTGGAACAGCCACAAAAGCGCGAGCAGCGCGGCGCAGAAGATCAGCAGACAGATGAAAATCTTTCCCTTTATGCTCATCCCTTAGCCCTCGAACCTGTATCCCAAGCCGCGCAGCGTGACGATGTATTTCGCATACGGGCCGAGGGACCGGCGCAGCCGTTTGATGTGCGTGTCGAGCGTCCTGTCCTCCCCGAAATAATCATAGCCCCACACCTCAGAGAGCAGCTTCTCACGGGTAAGCGCGATGTCGCGGTTTTTCAGAAGATAGAAAAACAAATCGTATTCTTTCGGGGACATGGAAACGGTTTCACCGTCCACCCGGACGGTGCGGGCGCTTATATCCGCCGTCAGCCCCTCCTTGCTCCATATCTCGCGCGAGGCCCCGTTCGTCTTTTGCGTGCGTTTGAGGATGGCCTCGATCCGCAACATCAGTTCCCGCGGCGAAAACGGCTTGGTGACATAATCGTCCGCGCCCGTCTCGAACCCGTGGATCCGGTCGTATTCCTCGTTTCGCGCGGAAAGCATCAAAACGGGCGTCTGCGCGGTCTTTCGGATTTCTTTCACGGCCGAAAACCCGTCGAGTTCCGGCATCATCACGTCCATGATGATCAGGTCGCACGGTTCCTTTCGCGCGGATTCCACGGCGGATATGCCGTCCGCCGCCATGCGGACCTCATGCCCCTCGAACTTCGCGTATTTCAATATCAAGTCCCGGATTTTTTCCTCATCGTCCACGACGAGTATTTTTGCCATAATATCCCTCATTTCGGCATGTGTCGGAAAACACGGAACGCGACGGCTGTGATGATTATATCACAAATATCGCGTAAAAAGCGCAAGAGCATTGCTTCACAATGATTTTGCGAAGCAATGCCCTGCGGGATATGACTATATTTGCAAATCGGATTCCGGCTTTGCCGCGCTTTCAAACATTTTGCCGTGATCCGCGCCGCCGCAAAGGTGCGCGGTGCCGTCATACGCTTCCATTTTCGCCTGTGCCTCCGCATATTTCGCGTCGGCCCGCTCCTGTGTCAGCCCGCTTTCGGCGACGGCGGCGGTCAGCGCGGCTTTTGTTACCGCCAAATATTCCGCTTTGAACGCCTCGACCTTATCGGCCGCGAGCAGCAGGTCGCCCACCTTGCCGGTTTTCACCGACGCTTTGACCGTATCCACGCTGACGCCGAGAACGGAAGCCGCAACGGAAATCACGTCGGCCTTTGCGCCGCCGCCCCTCACGGCTTTGGAATTCCGTCCGCCGCGCGGCTTTTTGGCGGGCGCCTCGCCGGTCTGCGTCGATTTCGCCGGCGCGTCCGCAAGCTCCTCCTCGAACGCCGTATCCGCGGCCGCGGATACGGCTGTTTCCGCCGCGGCGGGCGGGTTTTCGTCCTCCGGGACCGCTGCGGCAAAGGCCACGCCCGTACACCCGATAACAAGCGCCGCAAGCAGCAAAACGCAGATCGGTCCCGCTTTGTATCCTTTTTTTACCATAGATTATCTCCTTTTTGCTCCGGTTCATTTGCGGTTTAAACTCGGATTTGGAATGCCCTCCTTTCACGTTGCGTTTGAATCCGGTTTATCGGCGGATTTCGATCCATCCTCGCCGGGCGTGTCGCCGTACGCGGACTCCGCATCGCGCAACCGGGAAATCCGTTCTTCGTCACGCATGTCGGAAAAATCCGGAGGCGGCGCAGGCGGCGAATAGGAACGAGCCGCGTCGCTGACGGAAACGGTGTCGTATTTCCGCTTGCTTTCTTCCGACTGTTTGGATTCGTCGTCCTCTTGGGCAATAGTTTCTTTGTTTTGGATAATTTTGTAAATCATGGAACTTGTACTTGAGCCGGTGATACCCGATACCATAAATCCTCCTTTCTTTACAATTCATATCGTATACAATAACCCTTGCAGACCTGCCATTACAGAATAATCCTCAAAAGTGACAACCGTATGTCCGCCGGCTGAAATCTGCGAAACAAGTATCGCATAAAAAAAACGTTCAAAATGACTTGGGTCCGATTAGCGACCAAAAGGTACATATCTGCCGATAAATCGCAAAAACCCCTTGCAATATCGTAAGAATCAGGTATAATATAATAAAAACGACAGGTCTTGTAAAGAGGCAATACAAAAGGAGATGATACAATATGGCGGATTTCGGTGCATTGACGGGCATAAGTTCCCTCTATAATTACAGTTCGCAAGTGGGTTCGCTCTACAATCTCAAGAACAGCAACAGCTCTTTGTTCGACGCATTGAACAAAGCCGCTGCGGAAAGCGGCGCAACCTCTGTTTTCGATACGGTTAACAGCATATTGGATTCATTGAACGGGGATGCGTCACAAAGCGCAAGCGTGGATTCCGACGCGTTGCAATACCTGCAGGCGATCAAATCCGGCGCGAAAGAACTGGATGCGGCGCTCGGCGCCGCGCCGCAGGCGGCAAGCGCGGGCGGGGAAGAGGCGGAGGAAGCGGTCAAGAACGTCGTGGACGGTACGAACAAACTGCTGTCCGCGGTATATGAAAATATAGGCGAGGGTTCCGAACGCTTGTTCGACGATATTGTGGGCGCGGTCACAACCTATGTGTCTGCGCTCAATCGCGTCGGCGTCACAATGGGTTCCGACGGATTGTTGCAAATCGACGAGGAGAAGTTGAAAAGCGCTTCGGAGAGCGGCGAGATCAATAAGTTTTTCACGCAGACCTCTTCCGCGAACTACGGCTTCACAAGCAAACTCGCAAAGGTGGTTTCAAACATCAAACAGAACCCCTCGTACTACACAAACGCGAGCGCAAGCGCCGTGAACAACACGGGCTACTACGACTCCCAATCCTACAGCGCGTATTCCAACGTGGGGCTTTTGTTGGATTTCCCGGTATAGAAAGGCGTCGTTCAAATTCAGCTCCGTGGGGTTAAGGGCTTCGCCCGCCGCCCCGCAAAACACAGCCGGCGGGGGATTGCAATCCCACGCCGGTTGTATGAAGCGCCGGTCCCGGCCTTTCGGCAGGGGATTGGGCGGCGTCGTTCAAATTCAGCTCCGTCCAACATTCGGCTTCGCCTCATTCCTCCGTTCGCCCGAGGCTCACTTCGCCGGCCTGTTTTACACTGCGACCGGAGCCGCGTAAATGACACAACGGGTGACACAACGGGGACGGTTCTTTTGTGTTGCAAATCGAATCATTGTGTCGCATAATACAAATATGGCAAGAAAACCAAGACAAGAAAGCGGCACGGGCGTTTATCACGTGATGATGCGCGGAATCAACCGGCAGAACATCTTCGAGGAAGAATCCGATTGCGCACGGTTTCTCGAAACACCGGCCGAATGTAGCACAAAAGAACCGTCCCCCTGTGTTTGTAGCTTTAGTGTGTATAATCTGTTTGGGACGTATCAAACAAGTGGATATGCGTACAAGCCTATGGGACTCTACATTGCCCAAGCTAAGTATGCCAAATAGCTGAAACTTCGCTCAACAC
>JAITKU010000068.1 GCA_031278255.1 Eubacteriales Family XIII. Incertae Sedis bacterium
TTCGAGGGCGTCGCCCACGACCACCGTTTCGCATTTGCCTATAAGCCCCTCGGACAACGGATTGTAGGCCTTGGTCCCAAAGGCCGTCACCACCGTGTCGCAAGGGTAGAACCAATCCTCCGTGATGATCTCGCCCTCCTTTGGGCCGCCGCGCTTTGAAACCAAAACCGCGCCGCCCTCCGTCACCTCGCGCAGGGAGGTCCGCGTAAAGACCTCGACAAAACAGCGGCGCAGCAGGTCCTTGAGATCGTCCTTGATCCCGCCATCCATATCGCCGCCTATGTCCGTTTGGCGCGTGGTCAGCGCGACGCTCGCCTTGCACATCGTGCCGAGGAAAGCCGCCGTTTCCGAGCCTATCATACCGCCGCCCACCACGAGGACCCTAAGCCCCGTATCGGCCTTGCCGCAGAGAACGTCCTCCGCGCGGACCACTTTCGCGCTCTCAATACCCTTGTGCGGGCGCAGTACGGGCCGCGCGCCGGTGGCGACGATCACCTTGTCCGGCTTTTCCTCCGATACGGTTTCGGGCGTCAGCTCCGTGTTCAGGCGAATCTCGACGCCGCTCTTTTCGAGCTGCGCCCGCAGCCAGCCGGGATAGGGCGCGAAATCGCCCTTGAACGGCGGATAGGACGCGATGACAAACTGTCCGCCGAGCGCGCTTTCGGACTCGAAGAGCGTGACCTCGTGGCCCTTGCGCCGCGCGGCGCGGGCCGCCTCCATGCCCGCGACGCCTCCGCCCGCGACGAAGATCCGCTTCTTGACGGGCGCGGGGGAATAATCGTATTCAAACTCGTGGCCCAGTTCCGGATTGACCATGCAGTGCAGCGGCACGCCTTGGTAGGTGGACGCCGTACAGCCCTGCAAACAGCGCACGCAGGGCCTGATATCCTCCGGCTTTCCCGCTTTCAGCTTTTCCGGAAGCCGCGGATCGCAGAGCGACATGCGCGCCATGGTAACAAAGTCCGCTTCACCCTTTTCGACGAGTTCATCCGCCATATAGGGATCGTGAATGGAGCCGGCCGCCAATACCGGGATGTTCACGAGTTTTTTCACCTCTGCGGCGTATCGCGCGCCGTAACCGCGCGGCTGGAAAAAAGAACCGACGGAGCCGAGTGAGGATCGCGTGCCGTACATGCCGAAAGTGACGTGAACGGCGTCCGCCCCGCAGCTCTCGATATCCCGGAATATGCGGTGGGACTCAAAGGAACCGCGTCCGCCGTCGGCCCCGTCCGCCGCCGACACGCGCACCTGCATCGGGAAAGCGCCGCCGATCGCGCCGCGCACCGCTTTCAAAATCTCGCGCAGAAAGCGCAGCCTGTTGTCAAGACAGCCCCCGTAATCGTCCGTTCGCTTGTTGGAATGCAGGGACAGGAATTGGTGGATCAGGTAGCCGTGCGCGGCGTGTATCTCAACGCCGTCGAAACCCGCGCGTTTCACGTTCAGCGCCGTCCGCGCAAAATCCTCGACGATCCCCGCTATCTCGTCCGGGCGCAACACGCGCGGTATCTCCTTATTCCAGGGACAGGGGACGGGCGAACAGGAAACGGGCCGGGCGCCGCCGTTGACGCGGCTGTTCGCCTGACGGCCCGCGTGATAGATCTGCGCGAAGATCTTCGTGCCGCAGGCGTGTATGCGATCCGTGAAACGCCTGTGACTTTCGACCTGTTCCTCGCTGTACAGGCCCGCGATGTGCGGATAACCGCCCGCGTGCGCGTTGACGCGGTAATCCTCCGTGATGATCAGTCCCCAGCCGCCTTTCGCCTTTTCTTCATGATAGCGTATGTACTGCTCGGAGGCGAGGCCGCGTTCCGGGTTCATGTTCGCGACCATGGGGCCGACGACGAGCCGGTTCGGTATCTCGCAGGCGCCGATCCGCCCGGGCGTCAGGATATGTTTGAAATCGGTCATGTCAGTCCTCCGTAATCGCGACGGCGCGGACGGGGCTGCCGTCCCCGTCCTCGAATTTCAGCGGCAGCGCGCTGAAGAAAACGCGTTTGCCCCCGAGCGGCGCCAGATGGATCAGCGACTCTATAATCGCGATCTCGCGCCCGAGTACCTCTTGGTGCGCCCTGTTGCCGAGTGAGATCGTGGGCGTGTCGAGTCCGATACCGCGAATGCCGCGGGCTTCGAGCGCCGCGCCCGTGTTTTCGGCAAAATTCGGAAATTTGAAGTATTCGGGCGTTCCGACGCGTTCCTCATAGCCCGTGCGGAGGATGAGGATATCGCCCGTTTGGATCCGATCCGCGTTCCTTTCGAGCAAGGGACCTATATCGTACTCGCCCGCGCGCGGGAAGTCGTCCGCGGCGATGCACACGGCCTTGCCGCAGAAGCGCGAGAGGTCCACCTGCGCCGTCGTTTTGCCGCCCTTGACGTAGTGCAGGGGCGCATCGATATGCGTGCCCAGATGGGACATCATGACGATGAGGCTCGACTGACAGACGAACGATTCATGATCGACGCGATGCGTCCAGATCATCGGCGGGTCGCCCACGGGCAGAAAGGGCAGGGTTTTCTCGTTGAGCGTGATGGTGAGATCGTGGATCATGCTTTACCTCCGATGGCTTGCCGGGATATGCGGTTCGCCGCGTTCGCGAACCGGTCCCGGCCCGTTCGCGAACGCAACAATATTTTTATATTTTTCGTAGACCCAACGCCGGTATTGTTCTCTATGCGCCGAATATGAGCGCAGAAAGCGGGTACATCAGGATGCCGCAAACCACGATAGCCACGAGCATCGTCGCCGCGCCGTATTTGATCGTGTATTTTGCTCCGCCGAACGGCTCCGCGTAACAGCACCCGATCGGCACGAACGAAGATGGAAGCGCGAACGCCATGCCCGAGGCGAACATGATGGGTACACCGATCACAAACGGACTCATCCCCATTTCCATGGCAAGCGGTACCGCCGCGCTCATCAGGATGATCGCTACCGGGATATTGTTCAGAACATTCGTGAGGACAACCGAGATCACGATCATCACAAGGACGAACACAAACGGCGAAAGGCCGCTCACAATCGGACCGAGGCTCATAATCACGAATGGGATGATCCCCGTGGCATCCGCGCTGAGCGCGTTCGAGGTCAGCATGATACCGGCCATCATAAAGTATACACTCCAGTTGAGTTTGGATGCGGCAACGGGGATGTCAAGTACCGGTTCGCCATCGATCTTCACAATGCAGAAGATGACGAGCAACACGAGCAACGGCGTCACGAGCGTGATATGCTCGAAGAATGTAACTATGCTCGCCTGCGGCGCGAACAGACCGATGGTCGCGGGTGCAAGCCACACGACGATCAGGACAACAAAGCCGATTGTGAAGAATTTTTCACGGGTGCGCATTTTCATCGGCTTCATGGCTTCGATCTTGTCGAAGTCGATATTTTCGAGTTTGCTCATATCGCATTTCGTGCAATAACGGAAGAACAAGAACATGAGGAA
>JAITKU010000069.1 GCA_031278255.1 Eubacteriales Family XIII. Incertae Sedis bacterium
TGTAGATATCGTACCGCTGCATCGTCAGCGCGGTGTTGTATACGGCCGAGGCGTAGGGCGCGGAGAAACCGTACACATCGCTCGTATAACGCGCGTCGGGTTCATCGTACAGGCTTCCGTCCTCCGGCAAACCGTCGCTCAGCAGCACGACGGCGTGAATGGCGCCACTCCTTCCGTTTCCTTCCATCACCTGATGGGCGAGCCACAAAGCCTCTTCCGTATCGGTGCCGCCGCCCGAATAGAAATCATTGACGGTATCGGCGAGGATGCCCGCGTCAAAACTGAAATCGCACACGAGAGAGGCGGAAGAGGAAAACCGTATGATCGCAATCCGCGTATCGGAGGTCTTTTCCAGCGTGGATTCGCAGAAGGCGAGCGCCGCTTCCTTCGCCACGCCCAAGGGTTCACCGGCCATGCTGCCCGACGTATCCATCACAAGCACGATATCCCTTTGTTTGTTGTCCGTTGCGAGCGTCTGTCCCGGAGAAGGAAGCACGGCAAACACGTCGCCGCAGACGAACGCCGTCACAAAAGCCGACATCATCAGCGCGCAGACCGACGCGGCGGCGATCCTTTTTTTCATCTGTAACCCGCCTTTCGATTTCGGGCGCATTTAAAATTGAAGCGCGCAAGCGCGCTTCAATTTCTCGGTTTTCCAAACGACATGCACCGCTTTCTTGTACTTCTCCCTACGACATCCGATACACGGCGACCATGGCCGCCTCGCGCGTCATATTGCTCTTCGGCGCAAAACCCGTGCCGGAACCTTGCAATATCTTGCTGTCATAGGCATAGGCGACATAGGGCATGGCCCAGGTCGCGATCTTCGACGCGTCGGCATAGGGCACGGCCACGTTGACGGTTTCGGGAAAGGCCTTGCCGCGTATCATGGTATGCGTGATCGACAGCATCTTCGCGGCTTCCTCTCTCGTCACGGCGGCGTCCGGATCGAAGATATCACTGCTCTTTCCGTTCACGATGCCCAATTTGTTCGCCTTCGTTATTTCGAGCGAAAAAGGCGTTTCGTTCGTGTCGCTGAACGGATTGTCGCCGTAGTCGGCGATCTCGCCTTTCTTGACCTCATAGGATGAAATCAGCAGGGCGGCGAATTCCGCTCTCGTTATGTTGGACTTGAAACCCCACAGGACGCCGAAGGGCGTGATCCCGCCGTCGTACAGCTTCTGCGCGTCACTTCTCGCCCACGCGCTTATCCCCTTCAGCACATCGATGTTGTACGCATACGCGGATTTTATCCGCAGGATTTCCTTGTCGAGGCTGAGCGCGTTTTCCTGGCTGCCGCTGCCAAGCTGCCCATTGTTGTTCCGCCCGCTCGTAAAGAGCCCTCCGCCTCTGCTCGCGACGGTGAAGTTGGCGCCGGCGACAATCGAGTCAAAGGTGGCGGCGGTCGTCGCCGCCTTGGGCGAGCTGCTCACCTCAAGCTTCCCCGTGGCGAGTTGCCCGTATTCGGCGTTGCCCCAGCTGTAAAGCTTGCCGCCCGCGGTCAGCGCCAAGCTGTGCCGATCTCCGCCCGTGGCCGAGGCGATCTTTTCGCTTACGGTCAACTTTTCGGGCTTTCTGATCACGTCGCTCAGGTGCCCCACGCCGACCTGTCCGTCCCTGTTGTTGCCCCAGCCGTAGATATCGCCCGTCCGCGTCACGGCAAAGGAGTGATTGTTGCCCGTCCCGACGGACAGGACCTCATAGACGCCGTTTACGGCTTGCGGCTCGGCTCTGTCTGTGGTGGTTCCGTCGCCCAGTTGACCGAAGCTGTTGTCGCCCCAGCAGTAGACGCGTCCCTGCGCGGTCAAGACCAAGAAATGGTTTGCACCCGCCGCTATGTCGATGGCCCTCGGTACATCCACCAAAGACGGCACGCCGTCGAATTCCCATTGATAGACAAGTCCGTCGGACTGCAAGGCCAGATAGGCCTCGTTGGAGGCGGCGACCTTCACGATGGAGCTATTGAATCCGTCGACCTTTGCGACGCCGCTCTTATTCCCCCACACATAGACCGCGCCTTCCTTATCCAAGGCCATGGACGTGCTGAAACCGGCCGCCACCGATACGATGTCCTTCAGCCCTTCCAGCTTTGCGGGGCTTGTCACGAATTGGTTGAGGGTGGAATGCAGCTGGGCGTTGGCGTTGGCGCCCCAGCCCCATACCGTTCCGTCCGTCTTGACCGCCAGCACGTGTTCGTATCCGGCCGCGTAACCGAGTGCCTTGGTTTCGGGAACGGCCGCCGCGAAGGCCGGCTGCGCGAAACCCAACGAGGCGAATACGATCAGCAGTGAAAGCATCGTCGCGAATTTCTTTTTCATTTGCTTATTAACTCCTTTACTCTATACTACGCAATGCATGGATCCCTATATCAAAACCGTCGAATGACGGCGATTGTCCGCGTTTGAGCCAATCGTTTCGACGCCGGCGGCGCGCGCACGGGAAGCTACTGCACCGACACCTTGCAGGAAACGCTCTTGCCCCCGTAAGCGGCCGTGACCGTCGTCGTTCCGGGCCCCATGCCCATCACGATGCCCGTGCTCCCGACCTTGGCCACGGCGCTGTTTTGGCTCGACCATGCGACGGTTCCGCTCGGCGTCACGGTAGCCAAAAGCTGATGGCTTTCACCGATCCCGAGCACGATGGACGTTTCGCTCAAGGAGATGCCGACGCTCTCCGCGACGGGGGTCGCGGGCTTCGGCGCGGGCTTCGGCGCGGGCGTGGGCGTGGGCGTTGACGTGGATGTGGACACGGGTGACGGCGACGCGGCGGTCTCGCCGGCCGGAGCCGCTTCCTCGTCCGCTTTCGCTTCGGCCTCCGCCTCGGCTTCGGCCTCCTCGTCGGTCTTGTCTTTGTCCGCATCGCCGCTTTCGCCGCTGAAGATCGAATCCAGCAATCCGCCGGTTTTTTCGCTCTGCATGGAATCCGCGTAGTTTTCGAGGTATTCTCGCATTCGCGCCTCGTCCGCGTCGGCGGCGAGCAACACGTTTTCGTGAACATCGTCGACAAAACGGTTCAGCGTCTTCCCGTATTCCCCCGCGAGCCACAGATTCTCGATTCGATCCGGCAGAAAGGCGAGGTCCGAATTGACCTCGATATATTGATCGAAGACCGTTCGGTTCAAGGGCATCGCGCCTTCGTTTTGCAGGTAAAGCGTATTCTGCGAAGCGGCGCTCAGCAGGTATTGCAGGAACAGCATGGCCACATGCTGCTTGTTGGTGTCGGCGCTTTGCGAGATCGCCCATGTGTCCGAAAAAGCGCCCGCCATAAGCCCGTCTTCGTTTGTCAGCGGCACGACGCGGTAATATCCGGGCAGGCTTTCCTGAACGCTTCTGATGGAGGAAGTGGCGTCGACCAAGTACGCCAATTCGTCCTCCGCGAAGCACTGCGTCGCCGGCTTCGACAAGGACGCTTCCGACTCTCTGATCTGCAAAATCTTGCCTATCGTGTTGCCGTCCATGTCCAGCTCCCCCGATACGATCAGCGGCCCGGAATAAAGTTCGAGCACCTCCGCCACGCAATCGGCGCCAAAGGCGACGGAGGGCGTTTCGTCGTAGATCTGCTCCCATTCCGTAACCACATCCGGCACGGCGATGCCCTCCGATTTGGCGGCCTTGTCGTTCACGTAGAGGACCGCGAGGCGGAAGCCGAGGGGTATTTCGCAGCCCGACGGATAGAAGCCTCGATAGTCGGGCAGGAAGAGGAGATCTTCCTCTTCGACGAAGCGGAGCAGTCTGTCGAGCGGCACGGCCGTGCTGCGAACATCGCCCTCAAAGCGGTCCGTGCAGAACAGGGTCGGCGCCTGCCCCGTGAAAAAAGCGTCGGAGAGCTGTTCGTTGTACGTGGCTTCGCTTTTGGGAACGATCTCGACGTGTATGTCCTTGTCGACGTATTCGCTTTCGAAGGCGTCTTTGATCCGCTCGTATTTTTCGATCTGGGCCTCCCCGAGCGCCTTGTCCGCGCTCACGGGCAGCCATATCGATATCGTATCCGGCTTGACGATATCCGGCAGGGGTCTGTTGGCCGAAAACAGATAGACCGTGAGGGCGACGGCCGCGCAGAAAAACGTCGCCAGCGCCGCGGCGACAAAGGCCCGCCGGCTCTTCCTTTTGCCATACTCGATCTCGGGCAGTTCCACCCTGCCGCCGATGTTCGTGATCGCGTCCCGGAACTGCTCCACCCTCTGAAAACGAAAGTCCGGGTTGACCGCCATGGCCTTCATGATGGCCTTGTCCAGGTTTTCGTCCAGATCGATCCCGCACTCGGAGGGCCTTTTGAGCGAGTCCTCGACCTGCCTGTCTATGGACTCCTCCGGGATGCTGCCCGTCAGCATCTTGTACATGGTCGCGCCCAAGCCGTATATGTCCGTGTACGGGCCTTGCTTGCTCTTTGAGCGGTACTGCTCGGGGGCGGCGTAACCCTGCGTCACCACTATGGTCCGCGTGCTTTCTTCGTTTCCCGCGGTGAATTTCGCGGCGCCGAAGTCCAATATCTTGATTTGATTGGAATTCAGTATATAGATGTTTCCGGGATGTATGTCCCTGTGAATGATGCCTATCGCGTGAATGGCCGAGAGCGCCTCCATCACCGGCAACGCGATGCCCACGGCCTCCGCCTGGTTCAGGACTCCGCCGGCCTGATTGAGATAACCGCTCAGGGATACGCCCTGCATGTACTCCATGATAATGTAGGCCGTGCCGTTTTCCTCGAAGAAATCATAGATGTTCACGATATTCGGATGTTCGCTGAACTTCGCCATGTTGCGCGCTTCGTCCAGAAAGCGCGTCAAAGCGACCCCGTAGTTTTCCCGCTTCTCGCCGGAAAACACGACGACCTGTTTCTCTCCCGGTATGCGGCTGACAAGCCCGGAGGGGTAGAATTCCTTGATCGCGACGATGATCTCAAGGCGTGAATCCCATGCCTTGTATATCGCGCCGAAACCGCCGAAACCGATGACGGTTCCGACCACGTAGCGCCCGGACAATACCACGCCCGGATACAGGTGGAAGGCCTGTTCGGGCGGCGTACCGTCCACCCATCCGCAATGCGGGCAGACCTCAAATTCGCCCTTTGTCTTGAAGCAGTTAAGGCAGGTGGTGTTTATCATTCACAATCCTCTGAAAGCCGCGCGCGGGGAGGCGCTTCGCCGTGCGCCGTCCCCGCACGCGCGGCGGGCCTACGCGGCTCAGTCGAGCCTGAAGCTGAGCTGTTTGCTGCCGAGTATGATCTCCGTGCCCCGCGGCATGGTCGTGGGGATATTGGCCATCAGGCGGGTGCCGTCGGCTTTGAAGGTCCCGTTGCTCGAATAGTCCATCACGCTGTACTTCGCGCCGTCAAAGACGATCCCGCAATGCTTGCGGCTGATCTTATCGGCGTTCTCGCTGATGATCAGGTTCGACAGCACGGGATCCCTGCCTATGATAAGCTCGTCGCCCACCGCCACATCGATGGATGCGCCTTTGTACATGCCCGTGAGCCCCGTGATGCTTCCGCGCGCGGCGCCGCCGACGATGTCATTGCGCATCTGGTTTATGGGTATGCCGGCCACAGCGCGCGCCCGGTCGCCGGAGGGTTGGAAGTTCGACGAAAAGGCGATAAGGCATTCGACGCCGAACGCGATAAGATTGAAGATCGGTATGATGCCCGCAAGGGCCAGCAGGGGATCGATGCCGAATATTTGGTACAGCTTCATGTGATAGATTATTCCGTAGATCGTGCCGAATACGCAGTAGGCTATGACGATGATAAGCAGGACCGTAAATCCGCTGCGCATGCCTATAATCAAGAAGCCGAGGAACAGCACGATGCCGCCGAAGAAGCCGCTGTTCTCAAACCAGAACATCTTCCACCACGGCTCGCCTATGATCTTCAGCCCGTAGACCGAGCGGCAGAAGGGCACGAAGGCCATCCAGTCGCCGCCCCTGACGCCCGCCTTCCGGCCCATGTGCAACAGGACCCATCCGCAAAAGGCGTAGGTGACCACCGATATCGCAATGAAAACAAAGACGTAGGTTATCGACCATACGATGCCCATGCTCGCCACGGTGCTTAGTATCGCGCCGATGCCAAACGGATCGCCTCCGTAGACGGACGAATCGTAGTCGAACAACCATTCCATAATCGTATCCGCAATCGTAATATTCATATCAACCTCCTTAGATTTCTATCAAAACCGGCCTCGCGTTGTTCAAAGGTTCAATCAAAACCATTCAAACCCCGAGGCCTCACGCTTCCTTCTCTTCGGCCTTGACCATATCCCAGTTGAACGCGTCGCCGCAGCACGGGAAGAACATCAGCTTCGTATTTCCCAAGGCTATCGTATCGTTGATCGTCAATTCCTCCGGCGACAGGACGGCCTTCTCGTTCAGATAGCAGAGCTCCTTTGCCTCACCCGGCTGCACCAAAAACCGATGCTTCTTCGGTTCGTAGACGATTACCGCGTGTTTTTCGCGCGAAACGGTGTTGTCGCCCGTGACCGCGATGTCCATGCCGCTCGCGCGCCCGATGAAATTCCGGCCGGACTTGAGCCTGAAATCCTCGCCCAGATGGCTGCCTTCGATGCATACCAGCCAGCCCACAACGGGCTCCGCTCCGATGGATTTGCTGTAGTAGCTCATTGTGACGCTGTCTCCGTCCGACGAAGCGGCCGCGCCGCCGGCGGCCGCCTTCTGCACGGCCTCCTTCAGCGAGGACACCCCTTCCGACACGCTTGCCTCCGTGCGGGGCGCGCTTCTTTCCATGTCGCCTTGGGTCAGGGAAACCGTGACGCTGTCGTTGCGATCCATCGATACGGTTTGATCGCCGGCACTGCCTCCCTGTGATCCGCAATGCGGGCACTGCGTGAATTTTTCCGCGTCATAAAAGTGCCCGTTGCTGCATTTTGTAAGTAGCATTTCAAACTCCTTTCCGTGTTCCGTAAAATGTTCATTCCAAATACTGAATGAGAATGACCGAGGTGTTGTCCTTCGAGCCGTTGCCCGCGTCAAAGGCGAAAAGCGGAAGCAGGCGCGCCATCTCCTTGAGATCCCCGTAGTGCTCGGAAACGATGCCGGCGATGTCTTCATCGCCCAGCGACTTCGTGAGCCCGTCGCTGCACATGAGTACGATGTCGCCGCTCTCGAGTACGAAGGGATCCTTGTTGCTGTCTATGAGCTCCACATTGCCCGCGCCTATATAGCTTATGAGCGCCTCTTTTTTGGGATTTGCGTTCGCTTCGTCATCGGTAATCAGTCCTTTGTTCACATCGTCCTTGAGCTTGAGCAGGTAGTTGTGGTCCTGCGTCACCTGCACGATCTCGCCTCTGCGCAGTATGTATATGCGGCTGTCGCCGACCGAAACCCAATAGAGCCGGTTGCCCTCCACGACGGCGGCGGTCAAGGTCGTGCCCGAATTCCCGCGTCCGTATCGGCTCACGATCTCCGCGTCGAGGTGGCGTATGGCATCCTCGAAGAACGCGTTTATGTTCTCGCACTCCCTGATCGCGGGAAGGTTGCCGGCGAGGCTTTCAACCACAAGCCTGCTCACGTCGCCGCCCATCTTCATCCCGCCCATACCGTCGCACAGGACGCCGAGCACCCTGGGGTTTTCGCCGTACTCAAAGCATATGGCATCGGAGACATAGACGGCGTCCTGCTGTTGCTTCCGCGTGCCTATGTGCATTTCGCTTGCGGTCAGTATGACGGAATAGCTCTTCGCTTTTTTGGTTATGTGCTCGAACAGCATATCGTCATGCTCGGACCGCCTGTCGGCGGCGGACAGCTGTGCGTCAATCCAATCAAGCACCTCGACTGTTTTTTTCATTCGAGCCCGGTCCTTATCGTAAAGTCGGCCGTGGAAAGATAAAAAAACCCTTCCGGGGAAAGCGGCGTCCATCCGTCCCTGTCGTATCTGTTTCCCGACGCGTCAAAGGTGCCGTTTGACGACATGTCCATGATGTAGAACAGGTTCCTTTGCGCGTCGTAGCGGATCCTGCAATGCTTCCGACTTATGTTCAGATCATCGATCACGATGTTGCAAAGCTCGGATGATCTCCCTATCAGGATGTCCATGTTCTTGGGGATCGCCCACTTGTTTCCTTTGAAAGGGCCTCGCACGACGCTTATGCACGGATTGCTTCCGACGTTCGCGACAAGACCCGGTTTGAGGCCCGCGGCCCGGTCCTCGTCGGCGAAGGGCGGCGCGCTTTGCCCCAGCGCGGCGTCCACGGCGTTGAGAAAAACGCGCATGTCTTGGAATCTGTCCTTGTAATTCAGCTTCAGGGCCGTGTCGATGACCTCTGCGGTCGCCGCGTTTACGCCGCTTGCGATCTCATGCAGGCGCGGAAGGGGTTTCCCCGACAGCCTGTCCGGCGCCTCCGGCAGCCGCTGCCCGGAAACGATGTTGTAAAATGTGGCGGCGAGCGCATAGACGTCCGTCCACGGCCCCTGCTTGCCCTTGCCGGAATACTGCTCCGGCGGCGCGAAGCCCGGCTTCAATATGATGGAGAGGCTTTTGCTCAGCTCTCCCACGAAGTAGCGCGTCGCGCCGAAATCGATCAGCTTGATCCTGCCGTCCTTCGTGAGGAATATGTTTTCGGGACTGACATCCCTGTGCAGGAAGCCGCGGCCGTGCACATCGCACAGGGCCTCCGCCGTGTTTCGCAGGATTTCGACGGCGAAATCGAGCTGTATGGCGCCCCCCGTATTCCTTGCCAGCGCCCGTACATTCAAGCCGTCGAGGTATTCCATCACGAAGTAGGCGGTGCCGTTCTCAAAAAACCGGTTGTACACCTGTACGATGCGCTCTTCGCCGAGGAATTCCCGCAGCAGGGTCGCTTCGTTTTCAAACACCGAAAGCCCGTGCTCAAAGGGTGCCTTGTTGCCCGCCTTGCCGGCGGTGACCCGGCCGTCGGGGGTTCGCGCGGCGAGCGCCGACGGAAAGTATTCCTTTATCGCGCGAATCGCGCCGGCTTGCAGATCCTTGGCCACATAGGTGACCCCAAAGCCGCCGAAGCCGAGAATGCGGCCCGTCATGTACTGATTGTCGAGTATGGTTCCCACCCGCAACGCCATGTCGGACTGCGGCATCTTTATCGCCGTGTATCCGCATTTTCCGCATCGGTCGCCGCCCTGCGAAGCGGCGAAGCAATTCGGGCAAAAATCGCGACGCATCGCCGTCATACCGCTCCCTCCCTACGCCTTGAAAACGAATTTCTCATGGCCCGCGGTAATGACGTCGTTGTATGCAAGCCGCCGCTTCTCGTTTATGCGCACCCCGTTCAGAAATGTGCCGTTTGTGGTCTGCAGATCGGTGATGAAAAACGCGTCGCCCTCCGCCTCGATCACGAAATGCTGGCGCGACATGCTTTCGTCGTCGAAGCTGAGATTGTTGGATTTTGCCCTGCCGACGAAGGCGCTCTTGTGCACGTTGAGCTCCGTCTTTTGCGCATCGCCCCGCATATCGGTGACGATAAGGCAGAGCTTCTTCGTTTCGGGCGTTTCGAACACATGCTTGTATTCAACCATGTCGCCGAAGCCGATCTTCCCTTCGATTTGAACCAAGCCCTTCCGTTTCTTTAGGATACCGTAGGATATCCGCAGGATCACGGCCGCCGCCGCGGCCAAGGCTATGATGAGAACAACCCACCAGAAATCGACGAATACCGTTCGCAGGTATTTGAATCCCAACGCCTCGCCCTCGTAATCGAAGCTGATGGGCGCCGCGTCCAAGGGGTTCTTCGAAGCATCGGTCAGCCCCGACAGGTGCAGCGTATAAACGCCGCTGTACGGATTCCTTTCAAACAGGATGTCGCTGCGGCTCCCGCCGTTTTCAAGGGCGTATTGGACGCCCTGCACCGGGACGCTGTCGCCGCCGCTGTCCTTCACGACGTAATTCTCCGCGCGTTCCGCGCCGGCGGCGTCAAGCGCCTCGTCGAAGTGCACGCGAATGCCGCCTATGTCGGGAAGCGGCTCGATGTCCCCGACGACGGCGGGTGGCCGGACATCCGGAACGGACGGTTTGATCTCCACGGGCGGCGACAGCAGATCCGCTCCGCCGAACCGGATCCGAAGCGCGTATCCCGCCGAGTCCGCGCTCAGCTCGTCGCTTCGCAAACGCATCATCCGCACGCGGGTCAGCGAGGCCGTCAACGCCGCAAACCGCTCAGCCAAATCCGCCTCGGACACGGATTTGTAAAATACGCCCTTGCTCGCCTCGCTGATGCTCCGAAAGCGCTCGATGTCCTTGACCGCCTCCGTTTCCAGGCCCAAAGCGTAAATCGGTATGCCGGCTTCACCGTATCCGATGGATGCCTCGCCCAGTATGTCGTCGTAGGAATAGTGCTTGCCGACATCCTTGTCCTTGGGGTCGTCATCGCCGTCCGACAAGGCGACGATCACCTTCCTTTCGGGCGAGCCGACAAAGCCCGTCGCCATGGCCCGCGCCCTGTGGATTGCGTCGTAGAACGCGGTCTGCCCGTCGCTGCGGTTCAGCAGGTCAATCGCGGCCAAGGCCTCGCTCTCGCTCTCGCCGCCGCCGAGGAAGCCGCGCCCGTCCTCTGCGGCGTCATAGACCCTGTTGCCGAAGGGAATGAGCACAAACAGGTCCCGCTCTCTGCGCACCGACGCGGTGTAGAAGTCCCGGAGCGCGCGTTTTATCGCGGACATCTGCCTTGAGGAAACGCTCGTCGACACATCCACGAGGAACACGTACATGCAACCGTCCGGTTCGAAGCCCGTTTCCGTTTGCGGCGCAATGCCGTCAAAAGCGCCCCTGTCGAGCGAAACCTCAAAATCGCCGGCCACCGCCGGCGGATCGGCCTCACGATAATATACGCGTATCTCCGGCAGATCCGCGTGTATCTGTTCAACCCCGACGCCGTTTACGTCCGAGGCATACGCGGCCGGCAAAGCGCAGAGCGCCGCAATCGACAGGGCCGCGAACAGCGTCACAAGTATTCTCACTGCCATTTCCTTGTCCCCTTGCAATATGCGATAAAGCAAAAAAGCGAATCCCCGATTTGAATGGTATCCTCGTCTTCGAGCCTGCTCGGGCGGGAGAGCCGCGCGCCGTTCAGGTATGTGTTCGTCCCCATGCCCGGCACCAAGAAAAAGTATCCGCTCTGCGGATCGTACACGACCGAACAGTGGTTTTCACGCGTTATCGTCGCGTCGTCGACGATGGAGATGTCCATTCTCAAGGCCCGTCCCAAAAAATTTCGCCCGGCGTGTATGCGGTAATCGCGGCCTTTTTCCGCGCCACCCACGCACACGAGCCAGCCGACGACCGGATCCAAATCCGTTTCGGGCGCGGAAGCGGCCACGGTCTTCTCCTCCCGGATCAGCGCGTTGAGATCCTCCTTCGCAAGGCCCGAGGTCGCGGCATGCGAAACCGTTTTGACGTCTTCGCCGCTTTCGGGCAGAAGCTCCGCGCAGTGCGGGCACGTCTTATACTTCACGTCGTCGAAGAAATGACCTTTTTCGCATTTTAATATGGCCACGGTTTCCACTCCAAATCCCGGCATCCGCATGCGCGTCCGGCTTGATTTTCACCGAAATCCAAGCGCCGATCCGCGCGTCCGGGCTCTTTGCCCTACGCGGGGACGTATCGGTACACGACGCGAACCTCGACGGTTTGCTCGCTCGAGGAAACCGGCGGATCCTCGCTCGCGATCCAATCCGACCAAGCGCCCCATCTTTCGAAATGATAGCTTGGGATCTTGTCGCGGTATTGCCACTCCGTCCTCGTTCCCGTCTGTACGCTGACCTCGCGCGGGTTGTACCAAACGGCGCCGCTGCCGGTCCAGTACGCCATACCGTCCGCGGTGTTGCCGTACTGGCTCAGCGGGCTGCTCGCGTAAAGCTCTTCGTAGGTATAGGAAACATTGGGCAGATTCGAGTTGCCCTTGTAGTCATACGCATTGGCCGATGCATTCCAATATTTCCAGTGCTCATAATGAATCTGCGTCGTATGGATCGCTTCCTGCCGCGTCATCGTATCGCGTGAGGCGGACTTGCCCGGATCGGCGTCAAGCCATGTGCCGTTCCACGGACCCCACTCTTCCTTTGTTTCGTACAGGGTCCAACCGTCCGCGGTCGGCGATGTGTCGCTCATCGTTTCCCGGTTCCGATATCGGTATTCCCTTCGTTCCTCAATCGTGTAGCCCTGCACCTGCGGCAGGGGCGTCGTCTGCCAAGAGAGATCGACCGGCGGCGGATCGGGCGTTGGGACGGGATCGACCGGATCCGGCTTCTTCACGGCCACCGTGAACCGCGCCGTTCGGGAAATCGTCTTTTCCGAATAGGAAACGGTGATCGTCTTCGTTCCTTCGCTCGTCGAATCAAAACCCGTCAGATTGCATGCGCTCGTCACGTTTTTCGAGGATCCGTCGCCGTACAAGGCCAAGACGACAAGACCTGAGGATGCGAACGACTCACCGACAAGGTATTCCCGCTTTGCCGGCGGCGATGAAACAAAGATCTCGGAAAGCGCGACAGCCACAACCTTTTCGGGCCCCTTGCTCACGACGAGGTTCACCTTCGATCCCAACTTTGCTACCGTCGCGGCGATTGGGCTCTGGCTGATCACGTAACCCGCGGGGAACGTGTCGTTATGGCGCTGCTCTATGTCGCCCACAAGGAAGCCCTTTGACTGCAACGTGGAACGGGCCGCGCTCTCCGTGTTCCAAGTGACGTCGGGAACGCGGTCCTGCTGCTTGTCTTCGGGGCCCTTGCTCACGACCAGCGTGACGCTTGTCGCCTTCTGCGCAAACGTACCCGGCGCAATGCTCTGCGACAGCACGATCCCCGACTTGACGGAATCGCTGAATTGCTCCGAGGCGTGTATGGAAAAACCGGCCTTTTGCAGCCTCGTCTGCGCGTCGGACAGGGATTTGCCCACCACATCGGGCACCTGCGCTTCTTCGATCTTCTGCGCTTCCTTGCCGAGGCTGACCGTGATCGTTATCGTATCCCCGACCTTCACCGTGCCGCTCTTGACGCTCTGCGATATGACCGTATCCTTGGCGATCTTGTCGCTGTATTCCTCCGCGATCCGCACCTGTATGCCGAGGCTCGTCAGCGCGGTCTGCGCCTCCGCCCTGGACTTTCCGACCACGTTCGGCGCCGTCACGGTCTTTCCGGAACTGACCGTGAGGACGATCACGCTGCTTGCCGCCGCCTTGCTGCCCGCGCGGACGCTTTGGCGTATGACGTGATCCTTTTGCACCGTCGCGCTTTCTTCGTATTTGATCTGCGCGCTGAAGCCCGAGGCCGACAGCAGCTGCACGGCCTGCGCCTCCGTTTTGTACTGCACGTCGGGCACCGTCTTTTCGTTCCCGAGGCTCACCGTGACGGAAACGGTTTGACCCGTTTTGATCCGCGCGCCCGCCTTCGGGGACTGCGCCGTAATCCGATTCTTGGGTGCGGCGGCGCTGTATATCTCCTTGCCTTTCACGATATAAAGCCCCATGCCGCCAAGCAATGCCTTTGCCTCGCTGAAATTCTCCCCCACCAGATTCGGAACCGACAATTCCTGTATTTCCGCCGTTTCTTCCTCGGCCCCCTTGGAAACGATAAGCGTGACCAAAGCCCCCGGCGCGGCTTCGCTGTCGGGGTCCGGCGACTGACGCAATATCGCCCCCTGTGCGGCGGCGCTGTATTCTTCCAGAAACGCGACCGAAAATCCAAGCGCTTCGAGCTCCGCGGCGGCCTCGTCCTTGTACATGTCGACGACGTCCTTCACCGGGATCTTCTCGGCGCCTCCGCTGACGACCACGCTGAACACGGAACCGATCTCCGTTTCCGCGCCGGGCTTGGGGTCCTGCAGCAGCACCAAGTCCTTGGACACATCCTTGTCGAAGCGCTTGTCCGTGATCATGAAGGTCAGTCCGGCTTCTTCGACCTCCGTCTGCGCATCCGCAAGCGCCTGTTTGATCACGCCGGGCGCTATCACATAGCCCGGCCTCCAAGGCAGCTCCTGTTCCGGCGCCGTGGGCACGGTCGCGGCGAGCACCCCCGCGATCACGAGCGCCAAAGCCGCGACGCCCGCCGGTATCTTTACCCATATCGGGAGCCTGCCCGAGTCGGCTTTTTTGATCCGCACCTTGTTCCGCGTCACCTCGGAGGAAAGGAGAGCCTCTTCAAATTCGGCGGCGGATTGCGGTCTGTTCTCCGCGTTCACGTTGAGCGCGTTCATGATGGCGTTTTCGGCGCTCTTCGGGAGCTTCACGCCCAGCAGGGACGGCGGCTTGAGCGTGTCGCGCATCTTGCGGTCCATTGCCTCGTCGGGCGTCACGCCCGTGATCATCTTATAAAACGTGGCGGCAATCGCGTAGACATCGGACCAAGGGCCCTGTTGGCCGTGGCTGCGGTACTGTTCCTCCGGCGCGTATCCGGGCTTCAGGATTACGGAAAGACTTTTCGAACGCAGGGTGGTCGCGTAGCGGGCCGCGCCGAAATCGATCAGCTTGACGCCGCCGTTCGCGATCAGGAAGATGTTGTCCGGCGCGATATCCCTGTGTATGATGCCGGATTTGTGAACCTCCTTCAGAGGGCTCAACATGCCGAGGATGATCCGGAGGGCCTCGTCGAATTCAAACGGTCCGTTTTTCGCGAGGAGCTCTTTGACGGTGGCTCCCTCCAGGTATTCCATCACGATGTACCCGGTGCTGTTGTTCAGAAAGCTGTCATATATCTCCACTATGCCGGGCAGGGCATTGAACTTCGCAAGGCGCCGCGCTTCATCGATGAATCTCTGCAGCCCCGCCGCGAACTGATCCGAGGCGTCGCCCTTGTATACGGTCATCACCTCGCTGCCGGGCATGCGCGTCGAAAAATCTCCGGGCATGTATTCTTTTATGGCGACCTTGCGGCCAAGCTGCGCGTCGTAGCCTATGTAGGTGACACCGAATCCGCCGTAACCCAGCACCTTGCCCACGATGTACTTGTTGCTCAATATGCTGCCGGGCGCAAGATGATAGGCCTCCTTGGCGGGCGTATCGCAGGCATGGTTGCAAAAGGGGCAAACCCGAAGTGCATCGTCATATTCGGTCATACATCCCATACAAAGTCGCATCTTTATCCCGCGTAAGCCTCCGACTCAACGAATATACACGGCAATGGCCGAGTAGTTGTCCATATGCGCGTTTTTCCCGTTTTTTAAAACCTCCGCTTCCATCTTTTCAAGCCATACCTCGGGGTCCGGAGATTCTTTCAGCAATCGTTCCATTTCCTTCTCGACGATCCACTCCCAAAAGCCGTCGCTGCACAAGAGGAAGCTTTCGTTTTGATTCAGGGATACCTCGTCACCGAGCTCGTATTTCGGGCCGGTCCATTCCATGCCCATCACGCGTATCAAACGGTTGCGATCCGCGTGGCCTCTTATGTTTTTTTCTTTTAGCTCTCCCGCCAAAACGAGCATCTGCGGGACGCTGTGATCGAGCGTTCTGGAAACATTTTTCCATTTGATGAAGCGGTAGATTCGCGAATCGCCCACATGTCCCCATCGCGCAACGCCACCTGCTATTTCGAGGCAAACCAAGGTCGTTTTCATTCCGTCGGCGATGCCCTGTCTGAGCTGTTCGTCCGTCAGTTTTTCTTGGCAACGCAGAAAGCAAGCGCCGAGGCCGGCCCAATCGCTCAAGAACAGCCGCGCCGCTTCGTCGACGACGAGCTTCGAGGCGACTTCCCCCAATCCGTGTCCGCCGAGCCCATCGGCCAAGAGAAATAAAAACGAATCCGCGTTTTGAACAATGCCGACGCAGTCTTCGTTTACGGCGCGACCACCGTTTTTTGAAATTGACGCAAACCGTATCATCTTTTCTCACTCGCCGAAATCGCTTGCTTCGAATGCCTTTTGGGAGCGCGAGCCGCACACCGTGCCGAGGCGATATCCATGTAACATTTTATAAAAAAATGTTACATGGCGCGGTCACGCTTCCGCCAAAATCCGCGCGGCAAACCACCGCCGCGCACGTATCCGCTACGTTGTATCATACTGGAATGCGATGAAATTGTAAAGGGGTTTTTGTGTTTTTATGCGAAAATGTGAAAAGACTCGTTACTATTCAAACCCCACGCAAATTTCGCCCATCTCGGAACCTGACGGCCTATATTGGCTTCCTCACGTAGCTTCGAGTACGCTGCGGGAGCCAAATAGGCCGGCAGAACCCGATCTGAACGAAATTATCGCAGGGTTTGAATAGTTTTGATTGAACCTTTGAACAGTAACAAAGACTCGGAGGCGGGTGGGATCACGGCCCGGCCGTCGCCTCGCGCAGGGTTTCGTTCATGCTGCCGGTGCGGTAGCCCAGAAGGTCCAGCGCCGTATAGGTAAATCCGATCTCCCGGAAGCGCGCGTAGATCCGCTCGCGGGTTTCGGCCGTCATGAGCTTGGGGAATTCCGCGGGATCGATCTCTATGCGCGCGATGTCGCCGTGTATGCGCACGCGCA
>JAITKU010000087.1 GCA_031278255.1 Eubacteriales Family XIII. Incertae Sedis bacterium
AACAGTGTCGAAAAGTATCCTCCATACATATTGTATACCGGTCTGTTTTTCACTTTCAACCTTCTCAGTAAATCCACATAGCCCCGCAACAGATTATAATCGACCTCCTGTTCATTAAATCCATCCACCCAAATATTTATGCCTGCGCAATTCACATTTGAATATTCACGGCAAATCCGTTCGATACCGTCCTGATCGCTTAACAAACCCTTGCTTATTACAATTTGGCCAAAAACAGGAATCTCATGAAAGCTTCCACTGGAAAGCTCCATTGATTTTCGAATGAATTTCAAATTGATTGTAAGCCATTGTCGCCAATCTTTATCGTCCCCATTCAAATAAAAATACGGAGCAATCAAAAATTTCGGTTCTAACCGGCTCTTCGGATCAAACGCCGTCAATTCAGCCGCATATAACAAATACCGTTCCAATTCGGCCTCCTCAATAAAATCTTTGATTCTGGCAAACTGAAAACGCAGCACCCTCTCACAAAATGTGTCTATTGCTCGTTGTTCTTGAAAATCGGATGTCCTTATGGGTTGCATTTGTCGAATCTTGTCTGACGGTTCTCCGTAAATTTCGATCAACTTGTCTATGGATTTTTTTAACCTACCTTCACCTTTTTTGGATTTTATTTCTAATAATTCTACTTTGTCTTGAAACGCATATGTGATGGGATCGACGAAGAAACCTTTATTCGTTCTCTTAAAGAGGCACCGCGCAATAAACTTTGCTATCGCCCCCGGAGTGTACGCAACCATATTTCCGTTGATGCCAAGGAGGTCATATGTATGAATTGCTTTCTCTAAACAGACGGTATCGGAAACCGTTCCATATCTGATAATATGAACAGCCTTAGCCATAAACTATCCCTCGCCTATTCCTCTTAATAAGAATTGTAATTTGTTTGGAATACATCGATATTTTATATCTACAGCACAAAGCGCACCACATCCTGAAAGGTTACGAAGATCATAAGGGCAAAGAGCAGCATCAGCCCCACAAAATGGACCTTTCCCTCCATCTCGTCGGTCACGGCCCTGCCCGTCACCTTGCGGATGAACAGGAAGATGAACCGGCATCCGTCGAGCGCGGGGATGGGCAGCAGATTCACGATGCCCAGATTCAGGCTGATCAGCGCCGTAAGCTGAGCGAGCTGCACCAAACCGTTCTTCGCCACGTCGCCCACGATGTAGACGATGCCCACGGGTCCCGTCAACTCCCGCATCGGGAGATCGCCCGTGAACAGCATGGCGATGGCCTGCACCATGGCCGTACCCATGTTCCAAGCGGCGCGGCAACCGAGCAAGAGCGAGGGCCCGATGTTGCGTGCGCGCCGCTCCGCCGTCGGCGTAATCCCGACTTTCTTATTCCCGTCCTCGTCCGTGTAAAAGCCGCTCTCCAGCGGGACCTCGGCACCGTCCCGCAGAACGGTGATCGCGACGCGCTCGCCCCCCGCCGCCGTCAGGGCCGGGGAAATCTCGTCCCATTCCGTCACGGGAACGCCGTTCACGGATACGATACGGTCGCCGGGCGCGATGCCGGCCGCCTCCGCGGGGCTGCCCGCGACGGTCTTTGAAACGACGGTCGTCGGCGTACCGTTCGCGAAGATCACGCAGGACAGGATCAGCACGGCCAGCAGCAGGTTCATCAGCGAGCCGGCCAGCAGCACCAAGGCTTTCGCGGGAAGCGATTTGTGGGTAAAGGCTCTCGGATCGTCGGAGTTTTCATTCTCGCCCTCCATCGCGCAAAAGCCCCCTATGGGAAAGGCGCGCAGCGTGTACTCGGTATCGCCCCGCTTGAAGCGAAGCAACCGCGGACCCATGCCGAGGGCGAATTCGTTCACGCGCACACCGACGGCCTTGGCCGCCGTCAGATGCCCGAGTTCATGGACGAAGATGAGCAGGCAAAATATGATTATCGCGTATACAATCGTCATAAAAAACTCCGTATCACGCGGAACAGGCCCGATGGACGCGTTTCAAAACCTGCGCCCGCACCTCGGCGTCTATGCGCAAAATGCCGTCCACGTCGGTCGCGGGACTCTGCACGTGCAGGTCCATCGCCCGTTCCAAATGCGTCTGGATGTCCAGAAAGCGAATCTTCCCGTCGAGGAAGAGTTGCACCAATATCTCGTTCGCCGCGTTGAGCGCGATGGGGCTGCTTCCGCCCGCGCGCATGGCGGCGCGCGCCAAGCGCAGACAGGAGAAAGTCTCCTCATCCGGCGGCTCAAAATCAAGGCTCTTCAGTTTGCAAAAATCCAAGGGCGCCACCTCCGCCGGCCAACGTTCGGGGAAAGACAGCGCGTAGGAGATCGGCCCTTTCATATCCGGCGATCCGAGCTGCGCGATCACGGCGCCGTCCGCGTATTCCACCATCGAATGGATGATACTCTGCGGTTGGATCACGATCTCGATCCGGTCCTCGGCGATCCCGAAGAGCCGCCCCGTTTCGATCAGTTCGAGACCCTTGTTCATCATCGTGGCGGAATCGACGGTGATCTTCCTGCCCATCTTCCAGTTCGGATGCGTCAGGGCCTGCCTTATCGTGACGCCGTTCAGCCGTTCCTTGGAATAGCCGCGGAAAGGCCCGCCCGATCCGCACAGCAAAATGCGCGTGACCGCGTCCGCAGGGCCGCGCCGCAGACATTGAAAGATGGCGCTGTGTTCGCTGTCCACCGGGATAATGGCAAGCCCGCGCTTTTTGCTCTCCGCCATGACCAATTCGCCGCCCGCCACGATGGTTTCTTTGTTTGCGAGCGCGATATCCTTTCCGCCGCGTATCGCGCGCCAGGTCGGAACGAGGCCCGCTATGCCCGAAATCGCGTTCAGCATGAGGTCGTAGCCGCCCTTTTCCGCCGCCTGCGCCAAGCCGTCCGCGCCCGTAAGAAATTCGGTGCGCGGGAACTCCTTTGCCAGCGCCCCGATTGCGTCCTCCGCCGCCTGCGCCTCGCTGACAACGGCCAGGGCCGGCTTGAGTTTTCTGATCTGCGTCCGAAACAGCTCCGTGTTCCCCCCGCAACTGAGGACCGTCGCTTGCAGCTTGTCCGGATTCTTCTCTACGATGCGGACCGTCTGCGTCCCAACGGAGCCCGTGGAACCGAAAATTCCGATTTTCTTCATTACGTCCCTTTAATGATACTCATACTGTCATGGGAATGACCAATACCGTGTAATAATATATGACCGGCGCGGTAAAAAGCACGCTGTCAAATCGATCCAATATTCCCCCGTGCCCCGGGATCAGGTCGCCGTAATCCTTTATGCCCAAATTGCGTTTGAACACGGAGGCCGTAAGGTCGCCAAGCTGCGAAACGACGCCGCCGATCGCCCCCAGAATCAGGCAGTGCGCGAGCAGCGCGGGCATGAGCAGATATCCGAACACCCCGCAGAAGAGGATACTGCCGAGAAAGCCCCCCGCGGCGCCCTCCGCCGTTTTCCCGGGACTGACGGCCGGGCAGAGCTTATGCCGCCCGATCAGGCGCCCCGTGAAAAAGGCCGTGATATCCGTGCCGAAAGCCGCCAGAAAAATCAGCCACACCATGCGCCCGTACAGCGGCAAACGCTCGACCAGAGCCACATGATACGAGAAGAAGCAGATATAGAGTATCCCCGTCAAGGTCACCATGCCGTCCTCGATAAGGCGCCTGTCCGCATCGAGCAGATACAGGAAAGACAGCGCCGTCACGAGAAAAAACCAGAGCATGTACAGCGCGCTTTTGTCCGGCGCGAACAGATCGATACCGTACAGGCCGACCGCGGCGATATAGGCGATCGCGCGCGACGGGCGCGCGCCGCGGGTTTCGCCGCGCGGGGCGCCGGCGCGTTCAAAGGAGCGGAAGAATTCGCGCATACCCAAGACGCCGATGAGGAAGCACGCCGCAAGGAGCAAGCGCCCCCCGACGAACACGACGGCGAGCAGGGGCAGCATGATTAGGCTTGAAACGACGCGCTGCTTCATTCGGCTTATCCCTCCGGCGGGGCTTGCTTGGAACGCGCGGGAAAGCGCCGCAGATCCGCGCCCCGCCGCCTCCCGCTAACGACCGCCGAAGCGGCGTTCCCTGCCCTGATATTCCTCGATGGCTTTCTCAAACGCCCGCGGGGTGAAATCGGGCCAGTACGCCTCTGAAAAAACGAGTTCGCTGTAGGCGCTCTGCCAAAGCAGAAAATTGGACAGGCGCCGTTCGCCGCCCGTGCGGATGATCAGATCGGGGTCGGGCATACCGGCCGTATAAAGTCTGCCCGCGATCAGCGCCTCGTCGATCTCGGCCGGCGCGAGCCGGCCGGCCAGCGCATCCGCGGCGATGGCGCGCAGGCCGCGCGCGATCTCATCCCTGCTCCCGTAATTCAGCGCGATGCAAAAGCACATTCCGCTGTTGTCCGCCGTGGTCTCGATCGATCGTCTAAGGCGCTCGACCGCATTTCGCGGCAATTCCTCATAATCGCCGAGAATGCGGACTTTCACATTGTTCGCGTTGAGTTCCGCGAGTTCCCTGTCCACATACAGGACCAGCAGATTGAAGATGCCGGAAACCTCCTCGACGCTGCGTTTCCAATTCTCCGTTGAGAAAGCGTACACCGTGAGATATTGGACGCCCAGCGCAGAGGCCCGCTTCACGATCTCTTTCATGGCGAGCATTCCCGCGTTGTGGCCCGAAAGCCGCGGCAAGCCTTTCGCCCGCGCCCAGCGCCCGTTTCCGTCCATTACAATACCGATATGGTCAGGTATGCGATCCAAATCCATCATATCGCGCACACGGTGAGTTCCAAGCGGTCCGAAGCCTCGCCCGCGCGAACCCGAATCACGCGAAGCCGCCCGTCCCGCGAATCCCGCCGCGGCGCCCGCGTTTCGACGATGCGAAAATCAAAACCCGCGTCTTTCAAGAGACGCGCCGCTTCATCCGCGTCCAAAAGCAGAACATCCGGGACCTCCGCGCGCGCACCGTCCATCAGACCTCCATGATCTCCTTTTCCTTTTCCGATATGATGGCGTCGATCTCCTTGACGCTCTTGTCCGCTTTTTTCTGGACCTCTTCCAACTCGTTTTTCAAGTCGTCCTCGGTCAGTTCGCCGGCTTTTTCCTGCTTCTTGAGTTCCTCGTTGGCGTCGCGGCGCTCGTTGCGGATGGCGACCTTGGCATCCTCCCCGTACTTCCTGACGAGCTTGGTCAGGTCCTTCCTGCGTTCCTCCGTGACCGGCGGAATCGAAAGCCGGATGACCTTGCCGTCGTTCGTGGGGTTGATCCCGAGATTCGCGAGGTTGACGGCTTTTTCGATACCGTGCAGCGATTTCGGGTCAAAGGGCGTGATCAGCAGACTGCGCGGGTCCGGCGCCGTGATGTTTGAAATGCTTTTGAGCGGCGTCGGCACACCGTAATAATCGACTGTTACCTTGTCAAGCAAGGCGGGATTCGCACGGCCGGCTCTGACGGTGTTCAGATTTTCTTTCAGAACCGCTATGCTCTTGGCGGATTTCTCATCCAAAACCTGCTGTACATCCATGCTCATACCAAAACCTCCTTAGCATTAGAACGCATTTTTGTATCATTGGTTCCATATAAGGCGAAAGATTGGGAAAATATTCGAGCGGGCGCGCTCACCGGACGATCGTGCCGATGTCCTCGCCGTACACGGCCCTGAGTACGTTGCCGGGCCGGGAAAGGCCGAACACATGGATGGGTATCTTGTTGTCCCTGCAGAGCGAGGCGGCGGTGGAATCCATGACGCCGAGGCCCCTTTCCAGCACCTCCTTGTGCGACAGCACGCTGTAACGGACGGCGTTCGGATGTTCAAAGGGGTCCTCCGAATACACGGCGTCCACCTTTTTCGCGAGCAGGATGATGTCCGCCTCGATCTCCGCGGCGCGCAGCGCCGCGGTCGTATCCGTCGAAAAGAACGGATTGCCCGTCCCGGCCGCGAAGATCACGACGATCTTGCGGTCGAGGTGCGCCATGGCCCGCCGCCTGATGTAAGGCTCCGCGATCTCGCGCATCTCGATGGCGGTCAGCACCCGCGTCGGTATATCCTTGGATTCAAAGGCGGTCTGCAGGGCGAGGGCGTTGATCACCGTCGCCAGCATACCCATGTAGTCCGCGGTCGCGCGATCCATGCTCTTGCCGGTCCTGCCGCGCCAGAAATTGCCGCCCCCCACCACGATTGCGATCTCCACGCCGAGCAGGACGATCTCCTTGATCTGGTCCGCCACCTGCGAAAGCACCGCTTCATTCAGTCCGAACTTATTCTCGCCGGCCAGCGCCTCGCCGCTGATCTTCAGGACGATCCGCTTGTACTTAGGCGACCTGTGTTCCCCCATCCCTCGCTCCTTTTTCGCTTCGCCGAGAATCGGCCCCGCCATTTTCACCGCCGGGCAAAAACGCGCGGCACATAAAAGTAAGCCTTGTTCCTTGGCTATTATACATCAAAACGCGCCGTCATTCAATCGAAACAAAAAATTATCGTCCGGCGCGAAAGCAAAATTTATTGCTCCAAAGTTCAATCAAAACCGCTCAAACGCCCGTGCGCGCAAAAATCACATCCACCCCTCTCGCCCGCGCAGCTGCGGCACGCGCCCCGGGGCATACGCGCCGCATCCCGCACGGCAAAGAATATCCCGGCGCAGGATTTCGGCGGCCTTATGCTCCCGTCATCGAGAACCGTCGCGCCTATCCGCCCAAAGTCCAGCACGCGCGCGAGTTTCTTCATCTCCCCGATATCCATGCCGTAATAACCCGGGCCGAAAGAATCGGAAAGGACGCCGTCCGTCCCCGCCGCGAGCCGCGCGCGCAGAGCCGCGCGCGCCGTGTCGAGATAGGCGGTCTGCCACAAATCCCGGTAAAACAGGTGTGAAAGGCGCCGGTCCGGCCCCTCGTCGGCGTGCAACGACAGGGCGTAGGCGTAAGCCCTTATCAGATTGTCCGCGTCCGTCTGCGCAAATGCGGGACAGGAAAACGCGACGCCCGCGAGCCGCAGCACGGGACCTTTCGGCGCGAGGGGCGCAAAGCAGGTCGCGACGGCCGCGAGCGTCGCCCCTTTCGTCCATCCCCGGTGCGCGGCGAGCGCATCCTCGAGCATACGCGCGTGCGAATCCTCGGCCGGATCGAAACGGCAGACGGCTTTCAGCTGCGCCAGCGCCGCGTTATAAAGATCGGGCAATAAGAAGTTAATAAAAATTTCATCCATTTTTGTATATATTATCCATAACGCCTGTCCCGCGCCCCCTCACGCGGATCGCGGCGCCCCCGCGCGGCGCAAGAAAAAAGCGCTTGCGCGCTTTTTTGGTTGAACAAGAAACATCAGCCTCCGATCTGCTTCGCCACTTCCTCCGCGAAGTTCTCTTCCCGCTTCTCTATACCCTCTCCCACCTCGTAACGGACCATTTCCACGACCTTGAGGGGGGTCTGCAGGGCCTCCTCCGCCGCATCGATGTACTGCGCCACCGTGATATCGGGATTCTTCACGAATTTCTGTTCGAGCAGACAACTCTCCTTGAGTTCCTTTTTCAACCTGCCGGCGACCATCTTTTCCACGATTGCGGCGGGCTTGCCCTCGTTCAGCGCCTGCCCGAGGAGTATCTTCCTCTCCGCTTCGATATACGCGGGATCGACCTGCGACTCGTCGATGAACTTAGGACTCATCGAGGCGACCTGCATCGCGATATCCTTGCCCACGACGGAGACATCCTCATAAGGGGCCGTCGTTTCGAGTCCGATAACGACGCCGATCTTGCCGCCGCCGTGCGTGTAGCCGATATAGACGACGCCGGGGCTGCCGAGTTTTTCCGCGCGCCGTATGTTCAGATTCTCGCCTATCGTGGCGATCAGGCCGTTCAGCTTGTCCTTGACCGTCGTTTCCGCGTCGTCATAGGGGAGCGCGAGAAGCTCGGCAGGCTCGCTCCACGACGCTTCCGCCGCCAGCGTTGATACGGCTTCGACAAAGGCGACGAAATCTTCATTCTTCGCGACGAAGTCGGTTTCGGAATTGACCTCGACGATCGCCGCCGTCCCGCAATCCTGTGAAAACCTGATCCGAACAAGGCCCTCGGAGGCGATCCGGCCGGCTTTTTTCGCCGCCTTTGCGAGGCCCTTTTCACGCAGGACCTCTATGGACCGTTCCATATCCCCGTCCGTTTCGATCAAGACGTTCTTGCAATCCATCATGCCTGCGCCCGTTCTCTCGCGCAGTTCCTTTACCATCGCGGCCGTTACCGCCATATCACTCACCTCTTCCTGCCTACCGGCGAATCATCGATCGAAATTAAAAATCATCCGCGGCGTCCGCGACCCCGGCGGGGGTCTCCGCCGCGTCCGCGGCGATCTCCGCGGCGGGCGCAACCGCCTCGGCTTCGGACGCGGCATCCGCACCCTCCGCGGGAGCGGTTTCCGCACCGTCCTCGCCCGCGTCGTAGCTTTCGCCCTGACGTCCCTCTATAACGGCGTCGGCCATGCCGCTCGCAATCAGCTTGATCGCGCGGATCGCGTCGTCGTTGGCCGGAATCACATAGTCCACATCGTCGGGATCGCAGTTCGTATCGACGATACCCACGATCGGAATGCCGAGTATGCGCGCCTCCTTGATCGCGATCCGTTCCTTTTTGGGATCGACCACGAACAGGACGGCCGGCATCCCTTTCATCTCCTTGATACCGCCGAGGAATTTTTCAAGCCGCTCGAGTTCGAGCCGCAGCTTGCTCACTTCTTTCTTCGTCAGCGCGTCAAAGGTGCCGTCGGTTTCCATGTTCTTGATGTCGTAGAGCCGCTTGATTCGCGTCGAAATGGTCTTGTAGTTCGTCAGCGTACCGCCGAGCCACCGCTCGTTCACGAAGAACATGCCGCAGCGCGCGGCCTCATCCCGGATCGCGGACTGCGCCTGCTTCTTCGTGCCGACGAACAGCACCGGCGCGCCGCTCTCCCCGATCTCTCGCATAAACGCGTAGGCCGCATCTATCATCTTGACGGTCTTTTGCAGATCGATGATGTAGATACCGTTCCGCTCCGTAAAGATGTAGGGCGCCATCTTGGGGTTCCATCTTCGCGTCTGGTGGCCGAAATGTACGCCCGCTTCAAGCAATTGTTTCATTGAAATGACAGACATGCTTCTTTCCTCCCGGTTTTCTCTTCCACCGAAAGGTTCGACAGGCAACCATAAAAGGCACCGGCCCGCCGCGATTCGGTGTGCAAATTTTGTGCAAGCTTACGCAAAGCGCGCAAAAGCGCGCTCATATACTATACTATATGCCGCAGGGAAAAGCAAGCGGAAAAATCAAAACGCGTTTTTTGCGGCGAGGGGGTCGCACTTACCTTTTCAACTGACCTTTTGCGGCGAGGGCCGGCGAGGCCTTAGCCTGATTATAAACTGCCCCGCGACAGGGCCGTCGCGTCTGCCCGGGTGTTTTTGACACATATTCGACGCAAATAAAAGGAATTCCGAAAAACAATACCGAAAAAAAAACAAAAAACACACCGAAAT
>JAITKU010000105.1 GCA_031278255.1 Eubacteriales Family XIII. Incertae Sedis bacterium
AGGCGACGCGGTGCAAGGGTGTGCCCGTTTTCAGGCCCTCGGCTTCCGCCGTGACGAGTACGTCGATCGAGCTGTTGCCGACATAGGCGATCCGCGCCGTGCAGCACACGTAATCGCCCACGAAAACCGGCGAAAAAAATTGCAGATCATCCACGCGGACCGTTACGATCGTCGTTTTCGCGTACTGCTGACACACCGCGCCCGCAATCATATCCATCAGTTTGAAGAGTTCGCCGCCGTGTACGTTGCCGCCCAGATTTATCTGATGCGGCAGCATGATCTGCGACAGGGTCAGTTTTGTTCGTTGCATCGTATCGCCTCGCTTTCAAATTCAGCTCCGTCCGACATTCGGCTTCGCCTCATTCCTCCGTTCGCCCGAGGCTCACTTCGCCGGCCTGTTTTACACTGCGGCTGAAGCCGCGTAAAACAGGCGACTTTGAGCGCGGGAAGCACCCAAATCGTTGAGATGAAGCGCCGGTCCCGGCCTTTCGCCGGGGGATTGGGCGGCGGCGTTCAAATGGTCGAACGCAGTAATGGGGCGGCGGCGTTCAGTCCGTATGCCGCTTCGCGCCGTCCGCCTCTTCCGTTCGGGTTTCCCGCAGCGGAAGCGCAAATCGGATCGCGTTCGGCACGATTTCAAAAGAAACGCTTTTCGTTCGGAACACCTCCCCGTCCACGGCCATATGTATCGATTCCTCCGAGGAGACGCGCAGCCCCTTGCAGCGCCTGTAGAGCAGTATATCCTTTGCGCGCGGCTCCGTGAAATGCTTCCCCTCGTGGTATTTGGGCAGGAGGGATAAAAATGTGCGCCGCGTCACGTCCTTTGCGATGAACACATCCAATATGCCGTCTTGCGGATCGGCGTCGGGCGCGCCCCGAAAGCCGCCCCCGCAATACGCTCCGTTCGCGATCGCCGTCAGCAAAATCCGCTCCCGCAGCAGTTCCCCATCGTCGAACGAAAGCCGCAGATTCGAGGCCCTTTTGCGTATGAGCGCGATGCCCACGCCGCCGATGTACGCGGCGACGCCGCCGACAAAAGGATAGGCTTTCAGGCGTTCCGCCCAAAACACCGCCTCGGAATCGAAACCGATGTTGCACATGTTTACCGCAAGTTTGCATCTGTCCGCGCCCGCTTTTTCATCATAGAACGCATAGGAGATCGCGTCTATGGGAACCGCGGCGCCGGCGATCAGGCGTCCGACATCGCAAAAATCCCGCGCGGGCGCAAAGCTGCGCACCAAGTCGTTGCCGGTTCCGGCCGGCAAGACGGTCATCTCCGCATTCGGAAAGCCGTATATGCCGTTCATCACCTCGTTCGCGGTACCGTCGCCGCCGCAGGCGTAAAAGCGCAACCGCGCGGACGGATCCTCGGCGCATTTTTCGCGGACGTAGAATTCGGCCTCCCGCGGACCCGTGGTGCGGTGCAGCACATAATCGAGTTCTGCGGATTTTGCGGCCCGCATGATGGCGGGCAGGCATTTTTTGACTGCGGCGCCCTTGCCGGCGGCCGGATTCAGGATAAAGAAATGTTTCATGGCGTATCGATTTCCTTTCTGCTCTGCCGGCGTCTCCGGCCGCTTTTGCTTCCGCAAAACTCCTTTTCCGGAAATCAATATAACATATCCTGCGGGGCAAGTCAATTCCTCACCTTGCGGCTTTTCTTGCGCTTCTTTTGCTTTGGGTGTATGATGATACGGAAAGACCGAATCGCCCGTGCGCGTTTCGGATCCGCCCCTTTCGCGGAAACAAACGTGTCCGGGCGAAGCAAAAACGGAATCGGCGCCGGAATTCCCGGCCGGCGCGCGGCAAGAAATCGAAAAAGGAGATTGTAAAGGCATGGATGAAAGAATAAACAAGCTGTCGCGGGCGCTCGTCGGCTATTCCTGCAATGTGCAAAAGGGTGAAAGGGTCCTCGTGTCCTACGAGGGCGAGGCCGTGAAGCCGCTGGCGCGCCGGATCATCAAGGATATCTACGCGGCCGGCGGTCTGCCTTTCGCGGAGATCCGCGACTCGTCGATCGCGCGGGAGATCCTGCTCGACTGCGAAGAGGGGCAGATCGAATTCATGAAAGAATACCAACTGGCTCAAATGCGGGGCATGGACGCCTATATCGCCGTTCGCGGCGGGCTGAACAGCTCCGAACTCGCGGACGTGCCGCCGGACAAATTGAACCTGTACAACAGGGGTCTGCGGCCCGTGCTGGATTACCGCGTAAACCATACAAAATGGGTGGTCCTGCGCTACCCGAACGAATCCATGGCGCAGCTTGCGGGCATGAGTCTCGAAAGCTTTGAGGATTTCTATTTCGATGTCTGCACCCTCGATTACGGCAAGATGTCCCTGGCCATGGACCCGCTCGTCGATCTGATGAACCGCACGGACAGGGTACGCATCAAGGGGCCCGGCACGGACCTTGGCTTTTCGATCAAGGGCATCCCGGCCGTCAAATGCGCCGGGGAGAAAAACATCCCCGACGGCGAGGTCTACACCGCGCCCGTCAGGGATTCCGCGAACGGGATCATATCCTACAACACGCCGTCCGAGGAACAAGGTTTCACATACGAGCGCATCGTATTCGAGGTCGAAAAGGGCAGAATCGTAAAAGCGAGCGCCAACGACGACGCGCGCATCAACAAACTGCTCGACACGGACGAGGGCGCGCGCTTCTTCGGTGAATTCGCGCTCGGCGTGAACCCTTATGTACTCCGGCCGATGAAAGACACGCTCTTCGACGAAAAGATCGCGGGCAGCTTCCACCTCACGCCGGGCGCGGCCTACGAGGACGCTTTCAACGGCAACAAATCCGCGGTGCATTGGGACCTCGTCATGATACAGCGCGCGGATTACGGAGGCGGGGAGATTTGGTTCGACGATACGCTCATCCGCAAGGACGGACGCTTTATCACGCCGGAGCTTGCCTGCCTGAATCCCGAACACCTGAAATGAGCCGCTTCCCGCAGCCCTGCGCCGGCGCGCGCCGGCACAGGGTGTTCGGGGTTCAGGTCGAAAAGGCGTCGTTTTGCCGCATTCCTACCGCAATATCTCCGCGAGAAAACTCTCTCCGATCGCGGGGGGCGCGACGCCGAGCGCCTCGGCCGCCGTCGCGCCTATGTCGGCGAAGCTGCGTCTGACGCCGAGGTCCGCGGGCCGTATGCCCGCGCCGTACAGGAGGGCCGGCACGGCTTCCCGCGTGTGATCCCAGCCGCTGTGGACGGGATCGTTGCCGTGGTCGGCGCAGAGGATCAGCATGTCGTCCGCGCCCATCGCCGCCGTGATCTCGGGCAGACGCGCGTCGAATGCCGCAAGCGCGCCGCCGTAGCCGATCACATCCCGGCGATGTCCGAATTTCGAGTCGAAATCCACGAGGTTTGTGAATATGAGGCCGCCGAAATCCCGCCTTAGGGCTTCGACGGTCCTATCCACGCCGTCCGCGTTGTCGGTCGTATGGACGGCTTCCGTGATGCCTCGTCCGTTGAAAATATCGCTGATCTTCCCGACGGCGCAGACCGTCAGGCCGGACGCTTTCACATGGTCGAGCAGGGTCGGTCCGCTCGGCGACACCGCGTAATCCTTTCTGTCGGAGGTCCTGCGCCTCTTGCCGTTCTCCGTCACGTAAGGCCTTGCGATCACGCGCCCCGTCAGGAGTTCCCCCACGAGCATCTCGCGGGCGATCCGGCAGATATCGTAGAGCCTTTCGAGCGGGATCACCGCGGTATCGGCGGCGATCTGAAAGACACTGTCCGCCGATGTGTACACGATGGGCTTCCCCGTGCGCTCGTGTTCGGGTCCCAGTTCCTCGATGATCACGGTGCCGGAAGCGGCGCAATTGCCGAGCGTACCCACGCCTATGCGCGCCTCAAAGGCCCGCATGAAATCGTCCGGAAAGCGCGCGCGCGTCTTGAAAGGGACCTCGGTGAAGAGTCCCGCGATCTCCCAGTGCCCCGTGATCGTATCCTTGCCTTTGGAAGCCTCCAGCAGGCGCGCGTACGCGCCGCGCGGCGCCTCTTCGGCGTAGCGTCCCCCCGCCGCGCCGCTTATGTTTCCGAGGCCGAGCGACAGCAGGTTCGGTATCGCAAGATCCGGCGAGGCATCGAGGATGTGCAGCAAGGTATCTGCGCCCGCGTCGCCGTAACTTGCGGCGTCCGGCAGGGCGCCGATTCCGAGGCTGTCTATTACAATGATCGTTACGCGTTTCATGTTTACCTCCGTTGCAAACCGCGTTTGCATAATTCTGTTCCTTGTCTTTGTCGCCGCGGCAGGGTGACAGTAACCTGTTATCTGTTATCCTGCCGCCTCCGCCCTACTCCGTTCACAGGAGTTTCAGCGGCGTGCAGGCGAGATAATCCAGCGAAATCAAGCTGTATTCCGCGCCGTAATGCCGGCCGCGTATGCTGCGCCCGAACACGTCCGCGCCGTGCAGGTGCCCGTAGACGACGCGGCTCACATTGTACGCGCGTATCAGATCCACGAAGTCGGATGGTTCTTTCCTGTCGTTTGTCGGCGGAAAGTGCAACATCACGATCTTCTGCGCGAGTCCCGCCTTTTGCGCCGAAGCCAGCGACATCTCGAGGCGTCTGCGCTCGCGGGCGTAAATCTTTTCGTCCTCCGCCTTGAAATGGCTGTCGCCGGGGCAAATCCATCCCCTGGAACCGCAGATCGCGATCCCCTCCGCCTCGTAATGCGTATTCTGCAGGAAGTACATCGAGGGGTCCAGCGCGTTCAGCCGCGAAACGGAGGTCCACCACAGGTCGTGGTTGCCGCGAAGCAAGACCTTTTTGCCGGGGAGCGCCGCGATCCACCGCAGATCGGGCTCCGCGTCTTTCTGTTTCAGGGCCCAAGAGATATCGCCCGCGATGAGGATCGTATCCCCCTCACCCACCGTGCGCCGCCAGTTCGCCTCCGTCTTTTTCACATGATCCACCCATTCGCCCCCGTAGATATCCATCGGCTTTTCGCTTGAGAGCGACAGGTGCAGGTCCGCTATGGCGTAGATACTCATTCTCATTCCTCCGCGAGAAACAGCGGCGCGGCGCGCGGGCTCCGCTGCGTGACAAAGCCGTCTATCTCGATGGAAAACGCCGCCCGCATCCGCATGTATGCGAGGACGCTCTCCGGCTTGTATGCGTAAAGAAAACCGACCTGTCCGAGGACGCGCGCGAAATCCGGAGCTTCAAAATCCCCGAAATCCCCGCGCAGCACCACCGCCTTCGGTCCGACCGTTTGCAAAAATGCGTCGAGCGCCTCCGGGCTGTAGACGTCCCGCTCGACCAAAAGCGCGCAATTCACGTATCCCAGATACTCCACCTTGGTCCAGTCCGCCGGATCGCGGATCAGGGGGATTATGCGCGTCTGCGCCTCGGCGTAGCGCGCGGCGGCGGCCTCGTCCTCGATATGGAGAATGCCCCTGTCCAAGGCCCTGCCGGAAAAGCGCTCGTCAAAGGCCTCCAGCGTGGACAGGGCATCTTGGGCGTAGACCATCAGGCGCTCCTCGGGATTCTCCGTGAGCCGCGCCATCAGTTCCTCCGGCGTGTACATCGCGATGCTTCGGTCGCTCGAAAGAAGCATCTCGGCGCGATCCTTCACGAGGCGCACTGTTTCGATCTCCCTCGGAAAGACGGAGGCGTTCTCCGCCTCGGCAACGATGTCGGCGAAGGACCTGCCCTCGAGGTAGATCTTCCGCAGCACATCCTCCCGCAGGTAGAATTCGCCCGTTTCGATCATGCGCTTCGCGCGCAGACTGTCCGCTTCGAGGCCCTCGATGGGCAGGGCTTCTCCCGTATTCGTATTCCACGCGCGGCTGTTTTCAAACACGCCGTCGCGCGACATCTCAAAGGCCAGATCGTCCTTGATGAAAGAACCCTTGAGCAAATGCGCCTTTTCCGGCACAAAGCCCTCCGTCGCCGTCAGCAGGTTCTGTCCCAGATACAGCGTGTCGAGGCTTTCAAAGCCCATAAGCCACGCGATCGTCGGCAGGAGATCGATCTGCCCGCCCGCCGTATGCAGGACGCGCGCCGCCGCCCGTGAACCGGGGATGTGAACGAGCAACGGTATGTTCATCATCGTATCGTAGTCGTATCTTCCGTTCCAACGCGCGACGTATTCGTCGCCCTTGATCAGGCCCTGATGGTCCCCGTACACGACGAGCAGGGATTCCTCGTACAGGCCGCTCGCTTTCAGACGATCGATCAGGCCGCCGAAGCAGTGGTCCGCGTAGCGGATCGAATTCACGTAATTGCCGAAAGTCGAGCCTTGGTCCTCGGGCAGGATTTCGATTTCGCGCAGCGCTTCCGGGAGATTGAAAGGGTGATGGCTCGACAGCGAGATCATCATGCCGAAGAAAAGGCCCCGTTCCCGCTCCGCCTCAAGAATATCGACGGACTGCGCGTAAAAGGCTTCGTCGCTGATACCCGAGATGTTGCCGCCGCCTATCCCCTCAATCCGGTCGTTCACATAATCCACGTCGCCGTAAAAGCGGTCGATCCCCTCCGCGCGGTACATGTTTTCGCGGTTCCAAAAGCTTTTGTCGTAGCCGTGCATGACCAGGGTCCTGTAGCCGATCTCCGAGAGCAGCCGTGGCAGCCCGCGAAAGTAATTCTCGTCGTATATCTGATATGCGTAACTCTCCGCGACACCCATATTGGAATTCTTCATCGCGAATTCCGCGTCCGAGGTGTTTCCGCTCGCCACCTGCTGGTAGAAATGATCGAAATAGAGCATACCCTCCTCGCGCAGCCACGCGTTGATGCGCGGCGTGATCTCCTCGCCGTTGTAGCGCGCGCCCACCATCATGTTCTG
>JAITKU010000106.1 GCA_031278255.1 Eubacteriales Family XIII. Incertae Sedis bacterium
CGGACATCATCAACCGGCTGCTGTGCAACGAGATCGATATCGGCTTCAGCCTCTCCGAAGATGCCTACGACCACGAAAAAATAGCGCACAGCGTACTCGCCCACATACCGCTTTGCGTCGCAATGCCCGACACCCATTGCCTGGCGAACAAAGCGACCGTCGAATTGAGCGAACTGGAGCATGAACCTTTCGTAATGATCTCCGTGGACAACTACGGCCCGGGATCGAGGCACATCAAGAATCTTTGCAGTCTCAAGGGTTTTGAGCCGAATATTTCCGCGTTCACGACGTTCGTGCCCAGCCTTTTGATACTTGTCAGGTCAGGTATAGGAATTACGATCGTCGCCCAGACCGCCAACCGGGTCGCGCCGGAGGGTGTAAAGCTTACGCCGCTCAGCAACGTGCCTCCCACAAAACTCGTCCTGTTGTGGAAGAAAACCAACACCAATCCGGCCATCCCGGAATTCATCGACACGTGCTTTTCCCTGATGGAACACGACAGGGATCCGGCCGTGTGATGCTTGCGAGGCCGCGGTCCGCGCGCGATCAGAGCATATTTTGCAGTCTGAGTATGCGGATGATGGCCTTGTCTCTGAAATCCCGGACGGTTTCCTCCGTATTGCCCAGGGCCTCCGGACGCTTGGCAATCTCCTCTTCGACACCCCTTGCGAGCAATTCGTCGTCGGGGGACGGTTCCTTGCCGTATTTGGCGGCGCCGCCTCTGAAGCCCCCCTCTATGCCGAGGCTGATGGTCAGCATTTGTCCCAATACGGCCATGCGCAGGCCCGGCCCGAACATGATCGCCTTGTCTATATCCTCCACGGAACACACGCCGTCGAGAACGGTTTTTTTGGCCTCCTCCAAGGCGGCCCAATTGACGCGGTTGACGATGTAGCCGGAGATTTCTTTTCCGCACAGCAACGCGAGCTTGCCGATGGACTCGTAAAACGCCTTGGCGCCCGCCGTGACCGACGGATCGGTCTGCGCTCCGCCGCATATTTCGACGAGGGGCAAGAGGTAGGACGGATGAAACGGGTGTCCGACGAGAATGCGTTCCGGGTGCGTCGCGCCCTCTTGCAAAAGGGACGGCATGAGCGCGGTCGTGCTGCTGGCGATAATCGTATCCGCGTCGCAAACGCTCTCGATCTGCCTGTAAAGCGCTTTCTTTACGTCCGGATTCTCGGGTCCGGATTCCTGCACGAAAAACGCGCCCGTCGCCGCGTCCTCCAGGGATGTCGTGTAGGTCGCGCGCGCGGCCGCGACCGCGGCTTCCGCCTGTGAGCAGACCTCGTTTTCCACCAAAATCTCAAGGATATGCGCCACGCGGCTCTTCATCTTTTCCACGCGGCTGCGCGTTTGGAGCGTGACGGGATACCCGTGCGTCAAGGCGTTGACCGCGAGTCCCGAGCCGATGATCCCCGAACCGACAAAGGCGATTTTTTTCTTTTCCATTTTTGAATTCTCCTTTCCGATACAAAACAGTTCTCTGTGGGAAAGCGCGACAGATCCGTATGGCGCGCTTCTTGATTTGCTCTCAAAACGATTATAACATCAAAAGCCCGCGCGCAATTATGATATATCTGTATATCTGTTATACGGATATTGGATTGGACGAGGCTTGCGTTTGCGTAATATGATGGTTAGGTAGGAAAACGATCGTTTTGTGCGGCGCTTTGCGCGCCCTGTTTTTATTGCAGCGAGGAGTTGATGAACATGATAAATATGATCAATCCGCCGTTTCCCATTCCCGGGATAGACCTTTCGGGCAAATCGGCGATTATCACGGGGTCCACCGAGGGCCTCGGCTACGCGACGGCGGTCGTGTTGGCCGCCTACGGCGCGTCGGTCACGATCAGTTCAAGGCGCAAGGAGAAATGCGAGGAGGTTTCCGCCGCGATCAACGAAATGGGCGGCAAGGCCGTCGCCGTCCCGTGCGACACAAAGGTCGTTTCGCAGATCGAGCGGCTTGTGGCCGAGACGGAAAACGCGTTCGGCAAGGTGGACATCATGGTGAACAACGCGGGAATCGGCATCACGAAACGCATAGTGGAGATGTGCGAGGAGGAATGGGACGAGGTTTTGGACACGAACCTCAAGGGCGTGTTCTTCGGTATGCAGGCCGCGGCGCGGTCCATGCTCAAGCACGGGCTGAGAGGCCGCATTATCAACATTTCGTCGGCGGGCGGACTCGTCGGCACGAAGAACATCGCGTCCTACTGCGCCTCAAAAGCCGGCGTAATCTCGCTCAGCAAAACGGGTGCCATGGAGTTCGGCAGGGACGGGATCACGGTGAACGCCGTGTGCCCCGGTTATGTGCCCACGAGCATCAACAAGGCCCCGCTCGAAATACCGAAAGTGCGGGAACAGATCCTCGCGCGCACGGCTCTGCGGCGTTTGGGCGAACCGTGGGAGATCGCCGCGGTCGTGCTTTTTCTCGCGTCGGACGCGTCGAGTATCATCACGGGCGCGGCCGTCGTCGCCGACATGGGAACCACATGCAACTGACTTTATGAGGAGGAAATCGATATGGGCGTAGCGACTTACGAGCAATTTCTGGAAAGAATGTACAAAATGAAGCCGAACATCTATGTGGGCGGTGAGGTGATCGACAGGCGTGATCCCAGGCTGTCCGCGGGATTCTACGCGATGCGGCAGACTTTCGACTGCGCGCACGACGCGCGTTACAAGGAGGTCTGCACGGCAACCTCGCATCTCACGGGGGAAACGATCAATCGTTTCACGCATATACACCAAACGCAGGACGATCTGTTCAAGAAGCAGGAGATGACAAGGCTGCTCAGCCACCGGGTGGGCGGCTGCATACAGCGCTGCATGGGGATCGACGCGCTGAACGCGCTGTCCGTCGTGACCTACGAGGTGGATGAGGCGCTCGGCACAGAGTATTATGAAAATTTTCTGAAGTATCTGCAATGGTCGCAGGAAAACGACATCGTTGCGAACTGCGCGCAGACGGATGTGAAAGGGGAAAGGCTCAAGCGACCGCACGAGCAGACGGATCCGGATATGTACCTGCGCATTGTGGAGGATCGCGCGGACGGCATCGTCGTGCGGGGCGCCAAAAGCTGCAACTCCGCGTCCCCCTATGTGGATGAGATCATCGCGACGCCGACGCGCTTCATGGGAGCAAAGGACAACGCCTACGCGGTTTCGTTCGCGATTCCCGCCGATTGGCCGGGCGTGAAGCTTGCGGCGCTGCCGGGACTCAGGCACAAGAGGAAGCACATAGACGCGCCGATCGCGCACATCGGCGATATGGAGAGCCTGACGATCTTCGACGATGTGTTCATTCCCAACGAGCGCATTTTCCTGAACGGCGTGCGACATCCCGAATGCACGCGCTTCGCGGGTTTCCTCGCCATCATGTTCGCGCACTTTCACAGGCATTCGTACACGGGCTGCAAGCCCGCCACCTCCGAGGTGCTTGCGAGCAGCGCGGCCCTCGTCGCCGAATACAACGGCATAGAAAAGACGAGCCACGCGCAGGAGAAGCTGTGCCACATCATTACGGTCGCGGAACTCGTGTACGCGGCGGGCGTCGCGAGCGCCGTTCGCTGCGTCAAGATGCCGAGCGGCACGATGATTCCGGACGAGATTCTGACGAACGCGGGAAGAAAACTCGCGGGCGAGGAAATCTACAACGAGGCGCGTATCCTGACGGATTTGGCGGGCGGTCTCATCGCCACCCTGCCGCTCGAAGAGGAGTTTTACAGCGACGAGGTCGGGCCGCTTCTCAACAAGTACATCAAGCGCGATCCGTCGATCCCGTCCGAGAACGTACACCGCTGTTTCCGCATGATCGAGGACCAACTCGTGTCCGACTTCGGAGCCTCGCAGATCGTCGCGGGCTTGCACGGCGGCGGCTCCCCGCAGATGGAAGCCGTGGCGATGATGGGCGGCTACGATCTCGAGGAACTGAAAGGGATCGCAAAGTATCTCGCGGGCATAGAGGACGATATTCCGATCTACAGGAGAAAGACCGTGACGCCGCGGCGGATTTTGGAAAAATTCAAAAAGACGCAGCAAGCCGCGGAAGAAAAAAAGAACTGAGGGAGACGCATGACAATTGAAAAAATCGGCGTATCGGGCGCCGGCGTAATGGGCACGGGCATTGCCCATATAAGCGCGGTCGCGGGCTTCGCGGTCGTACTCAGGGACATCAAAGAAGAATTTACGGAGAAAGCCTTTCGGCGCATAGAGGAACTCCTAAGTCGCTCCGTCGAGAAAGGGCGGCTGACGGAGGAGGAGAAAGGGCGGGTATTGTCGCGCGTTACGGTCACGACGGACGCGGCCCCGCTGGCAGACGCGGACCTGATCATAGAAGCGGTCGTTGAGGACATCGATCTGAAAAAGCGCGTGTTTTCGGAATTGCACGGGATATGCAAGCCCGACGCGATCTTCGCCACAAACACCTCTTCCATATCGGTGACGGAAATAGCCTCCGGTTCGGGCAGGCCGGAACTTTTCTGCGGACTCCACTTTTTCAACCCCGTACACAGGATGCGGCCGGTGGAAATCATCAGCGGCGCGCAGACCGAAGCGCGCGTGATCGACGCGGTGAAAGCTTTCGCGGAGGCGATCGGAAAGGTTCCCGTGCATGTGAAGAAAGATTCGCCGGGCTTCATCGTCAACCGTCTGCTCGTGCCGTATCTCAATGAGGCCGTGCGCCTTGTCGAAGAGGGCGTCGCGTCGCCCCGGGATATCGACACGGCCGTGGAACTCGGACTTAATTACCCCGTCGGCCCGTTCAAAATGATCGACACGGGCGGCGTCGATCTTACGGTCAAGGTACTCGATCGCTTCCGGGAGGCGTTCGCGGACGAGGGCTACGCGCCGCGCGAGACCTTGCGGGAAATGCTGGAATCCGGCAGGATCGGGCGAAAATCGGGCGAGGGTTTTTACAAATACGGAGATGATTGATTCGATGTCATACAACAACATCATTTTTGAAATCGAGGACGGCGTTGCCGTTATCACATTGAACAGGCCCGAGGCCATGAATGCGCTCTGCGGGGATTTGAACACGGAAATGCTGGACGCCCTGTCCGTGCTGTCGGATTTCGGGCGGGCGCGGGTTCTGATCCTCACGGGTGGGCGCAAGGTCTTTGCGGCCGGAGCGGACATCAAGGAAATGCTGTTCGCAACGCCGTTGCGGGCCGGGGATATCGCGCGCTCGGGACTGCTTGTGAACGAGGCGATTGAGTCGCTGCCCATTCCGACGATAGCGGCCGTGAGCGGCGCGGCGATCGGAGGCGGCTGCGAACTGGCCCTCGCCTGCGATTTTCGCGTCGCGGGCGAAAGCGCGGTGTTTTCCCTGCCCGAGGTGGGTCTTGGGATCATGCCGGGCGCGGGCGGGACACAGCGTCTGCTGCCCTTGGTGGGGCTGGGCCTCACGCGTGAGATGGTAATGCTGGGCAGGAGACTGCGCGGACGGGAGGCCGTCGCCGTCGGTTTGGCCAACCGCCTCGCGGACGACGATGCGGTTATGGAAACGGCGCGCGCGCTCGCGGCGGAACTGATGAAAATGCCGGCGATCTCCCTCATGTCGGCGAAAAAGGCCGTCAACGAGGGCGCGAACAACACCTTGACGGAGGGAAAGAAACAGGAAACGGCCGCCTTTGCCCTCACGTTTTCCGCGCCGGACCAGAGGGAGGGCATGCAGGCCATGTTGGAAAAACGCCCCCCGCAATACACGCACAGCCTGTAGACACGGAACGGAGAAAGACGGATGAAACGAATATGTGAAATTTTTAACAATCTCAAATCGAACAGGCGCAAAATCCTTTCCGTGGCTTCGGCGGCGGACGCGGAGGTGCTGACGGCCGTTCGCGGGGCTTACGACGCGGGGATTTCCGACGCGATATTGCTGGGCGGCGCGGATGATATCCGCAGGGCCGCGGAAAGCGCCGGGGTCGATATTTCCCCTTTTGAAATCGTTTCGGCTTCCGACGAGACCGAGGCGGCCGGCAAGGCCATGGGGCTTGTGGCCGACGGCAAGGCGGACATGGCGATGAAAGGCTTGCTTCCGACGCCGGTGTTTCTGAAAGCGCTCTTCGATCCCCGGTACGGTCTGCGGCGTGAGGACGGGATAATCAGCGCCTTGCCCTTCTTCGAGATTCCGTTTTTGGACAGGTTTCTCTTTATCACGGACCCCGGCTTCATACCCGCGCCCGATCTCGACACAAAGGTGAAGATGATCAACAACGCCGTGCCGATCCTGCGGGCCTTGGGTACGGAGAAGCCGAACGTCGCCGTGCTTTGCGCGACGGAGACCGTGAACGACAAAATGCCCGCCGCCGCGGACGCGCAGAAGCTTGTGCGGATGAACGAGGACGGACGTATCGGGGACTGTACGGTTGTCGGGCCGATCTCATTGGATTTGGCGATCTCCGTTGCCTCGGCCGAACACAAGGGATTCCGCCACCCCGCCGCGGGCAAAGCGGACCTCCTGCTCGCTCCGAGTATCGAGTCCGCGAATATATTCTATAAGGCCCTGACCTGCTTCTGCGATTTCAAACTCGCGGGTTTGATCACGGGCGCGCGAAAGCCCGTCGTCATGACTTCTCGGGCGGACAGCCCGGAAACGAAGCTGAACACCATCGCTGTGGCGGCTTATCTGGCCGGCGGCGCGACCGGCGGGCAATGAACCGCCCCGAAAGGCCGATCACAATGAACAATACCGAACTGGAACACCTGACGCGCGACGCGACGTGTCACATATTGCGGACGACAAAAGGCATTGTCGCGATGGTACATCCCGACTTTGTGTGTTGCGACGCGGACAAAAGGGAATTGACTTTCGCGTTTTCGACGACGGACTGGGAAATGAGTCCTGCGGGCCTGTTGCACGGCGGCATTCTTTCAACGATGTTCGACATCTCCCTCGGGGCCTTGATTTCGCCCTACGCGGGCGGCTTCGCTCCCACGATTCAATTGACCGTGACATTTCTCGCCCCCGTCCCCTTGGGCGAGACCCTGCACATACACGCGAAAATCGTTTCCTTGGGGAAGAGCGTCATTCACGCGGAGGCTTCGGCGGTCGTTCAGGGCACGGGGAAGCTTGCCGCGACGGGCAAAGGGATCTATTCTGTAAAAATATGGAAATCAAAACTGGAAGAGGCCGTTTCGTTTCCCGAGCCGTCCGCGCGGTTTACGGCGGTTTAAGGAGGAACTGTATTGCGTATCTTGGCGATCAACCCGGGTTCCACATCGACAAAGGTCGCGGTGTTTGAGGACGAGGAAAAGGTATTTCAAAAGGACATCCTGCATTCCGCAGAGGAACTGTCCCGATTCCCCGATATTCCGGATCAACTTCCGTACCGAAAGAAAATGATAGAGGACACATTGGCGGCGGCGGGGTTTTTTACGGACGATTTTGACGCTTTCGTCGGCCGGGTGGGCGGCGTAATGCCCTGCGAGGGCGGCGTCTATGAGGCGTCAGGGCTTTTGCTGGAGCATACGCGAAGCTGTTGCGTCGCGCGCCATCCCGCGAATTTGGGTTCCGTCCTCGTGGCCGAGTTCGCGGCGCGGCGGGGGCTGAAAGGCTATGTTGTCGATCCCCCGGACACCGACGAACTGCAACCGGTGGCGCGTATCAGCGGGCTGAAAGGCGTCGCGCGCGAGAGCCGGTTTCACGCGCTCAACCAAAAGGAGGTCGCCAGACGCGCGGCGGCGGACCTCGGCAAGACCTACGCGACGGCGCGGCTGATCGTCGCGCATCTCGGCGGGGGCATATCCCTCGGCGTACACCGGGAGGGGAGGGCCGTGGACGTGACGGACCTGATCAACGGGGACGGCCCCATGGCGCCCACGCGCATGGGGTCCATGACGGCGCGCGCGATCATGAATCTGTACGCGGCCGGAAAGAGCGACAGGGATATACACGCGCTGATCATGCGGGACGGCGGCGTGTTGCATCATCTCGGCGTGAGCGATATGCGCGAGGTCGAGAAAAGGGCGTACGCGGGGGACGATTACGCGGCCTTGGTTTACGAGGCTTTGATCTATCAGGTGGCAAAATACATCGGCGCCTTTGCCACCGTCCTCTGCGGCGATGTTGACGCCGTTGCCCTGACCGGGGGTCTGACGCATTCCGCGCGCATTACGGACGCCTTGACGGAGCGGGTCGGTTTCATCGCGCCCGTCCTGATATACCCCGGGGAGTTTGAAATGGAAGCCTTGGCGAACAGCATTCTCCGCGTCGCGCGCGGAGAGGAATCCGTCAAGCATTACGAACCGCGCCGCGTCGATCTGTAATCGCTGCCCGGCCGGGCGAAGGCGGATCGCGCGGGACCGAAGCGTCCCGCAAAGACGGAGGAAAAGGCGTGACATTCGTTGACAAATTAATGCAAGGAGGCAGGAATGAAGAATCTATTTGATCTGACGGGCAAGGGCGCCGTAATCATCGGCGGCGCGGGCGGCATTGGACAGGCGATTGCGCAGGGCTTTGCGGAGGCGGGCGCGCGCGTGGTCATTTCGAGCAGGAAAGAGAAAGCGCTGCGGCGGGCAAAACAAGAGATCCTGGAGGCGAGCGGCGTTTCGGTGCGCTGCATCGCCTGCGACGCCTCCGATGAGGCGGAGGTGGAAGCCCTGCTGAGGGACAGCACGGCGGCGCCGGAGCAGATTGACATACTGGTGAACGCGCAGGGCTTCAATCAAAAATATCCCGGCACGGAGTTCCCCGCGGATGTTTGGGACAAGATGTTCGACACCAACGTGAAGAGCCTGATGTTGACCTGCAAGCATTTTGGGAAATACATGAAAGAGCGCGGCATACACGGCAAGATCATCAATCTCTCTTCGGTGCGCGGCGTGCGCGCCGTGGGCAACGGCGGCATGGGCAACGTCGGTTACTGCGCCACGAAAGGCGCGGTCGATATGCTGACGCGCGCCTATGCTTCGGACCTGCGGCCCCATATTCAAGTCAACGCGATCGGGCCGACGATCACCTATACCCCGATGATGGTGGGGCTGTTGCCCGACAAGGAAGAGGACCGCGCGAAGATTGCGTCGGCCATGCCGGCGATGCGTATCGGAATGCCCGAGGATTGCGTCGGCCCCGCCGTGTTCCTCGCGTCCGCGGCCTCGGATTTCGTGACCGGACAGATCATCTATCCCGACGGCGGTCTGACCGCCGTCGGTTGACGCGCCGCGGGCTTTATGCCTGCGCGTGCGTGACGGTCTGAGTGAAAAAAAGGAGGAGCGAACAAATGAGCGACAAAGTAATTATCACAGCGGCGCTTACGGGCGCCGTGACGCCAAAGGAGATCAACCCCCATATCCCCTTGACGCCGGAAGAGATCGCCGAGGACGCCGTTCGTTGCCGCGCCGCCGGCGCCGCCGTCGTACACATCCATATGCGCGACGACGCGGGTCTCGGGACGATGAACGCCGAAAAGTTTCGCAAAACGGCGGAGCTTATCCGCGAAAAGGGCAGCGACGTTGTGATCAACATGACCACCTCAGGCGACAACCGGGCTTCGGACGATGAACGCATCGCGCACATAGGCGCGCTGAAGCCGGAGATGGCTTCTTACGACGCGGGTTCTTTCAATTGGATGCCGGCGGGGGTATTTATGAATTCCCCGCAGTTCCTCGAAAAACTGGGCTTGCTGATGAAAGAAAGCGGCGTGAAGCCGGAATTTGAAATCTTCGATTCCGGCATGATGGGAATCGTCGATTATTATACGAAAAAGGGCGTTTTGAACACGCCGGGCCACTATCAGTTCTGCCTCGGCATACTCGGCGGCATGACCGCCACGGTTGAAAATCTCGTATACCTGCACGATCAACTGCCCGCGGGTTCCACATGGTCCGCGTTCGGCATCGGAAAGGACCATTTGAAGATCATCTACGCGACTTTGGCGCTCGGCGGGCATATCCGCGTCGGACTCGAGGACAATGTGTATTACGCCAAGGGAGAGCCCGCCTCCAACGCCCGTCTTGTCGAAAGGGCGGCGCGCATTGTCAGGGAATTTCAGAAAGAACCCGCGACGCCTGCGGAGGCGCGGGAAATCTTGGGGCTTAAACCGCTGTAAGGCGGAAGCAAAGACGCGAGAAGGAGGAATTTTATGAGGGAAGCGGTAATTGTAGGCGCCGCGCGGACGCCCGTGGGAAGGGCAAGAGGAAAATTGGCCGCCGTACCCGCGCACTGTCTCGGGGCGATCGCCTTGAAAGAGGCCGTCGCGAGATCGGGAATCGACCAAAACGAGATAGAGGAAGTGATCTTCGGCAATCTGTTTGCCAACGAGTACGCGAACATCGCGCGCAGCGTCGCGCTCGAAGCGGGTTTCCCCTACGAAATCCCCGCGTTCACCATCGACAGGCAATGCGCCTCGTCGTTGTCGGCCCTGACGCTCGCGGCGGCGCTCATCGGGTCCGGACAGGCCGACGTTGTGGCCGCGGGCGGCGTTGAGAGCGATTCAAGGCGCGCGTATGTGATGGAAAAACCGTCGCAAGCCTATCAGACGGTCCCGCCGAGATGGGTCGAGTTCATGACGGCCCCCGTCAAGGAGGACTGCGTAAGCATGGTGGAAACGGCCGAGAACGTGGCAAAGAAGTTCAATATTTCCAGAGAGGATGCCGACGCGTTTGCGGCGGAAAGCCACAAGAAAGCCGCGGCGGCGTGGGAAGCGGGACGTTTCGACAGCCAGATCGTGCCCGTTGCGGCGCCGCTCGGCAAGGGAAAAACAGAACGGATCGACAGGGACGAATCGATTCGGCCCGACACGACGACGGAAACGCTCGCGAAGCTGCGCCCCGTATTGCCGGGCGGCACCGTGGTTACGGCGGGCAACTCCTCTCCCATGAACGACGGCGCCGGGGCCTTGATCGTCATGGAGAAAGAAAAGGCGAAAGCCCTGGGTCTCAAAATATGGGGGCGCTTTGTCGCGGGCGCGGCGGCGGGACTCGATCCTAAAATCATGGGTTACGGCCCCGTGGTCGCGACCGAAAAGCTGCTGAAAAAGACCGGCCGCACGCTGGACGACATCGACCTCATCGAAATGAACGAGGCGTTTGCAACGCAGTCGGTGGCGTGTATTCGGGGCCTGCGCATGGACGTTTCCAAGTTGAACGTCAACGGCGGCGCCATTGCCCTCGGCCATCCGCTTGCGGGCACAGGCGCCATATTGGTGACAAAGCTGCTCTATGAGATGGAGAGGCGGGACGCCGGCAGCGGGCTTGTGACTTTTTGTATAGGCGGGGGACAGGGCGCGAGCGTGATCATCGATCGCGTGTAGGCTTACTACGCAAAACCCCACGCGGCAACAAATACAAAACAAAGTCAAGTAAGAATCAGACTATTTCTCCTCGTATCCGCTTGTTATTTTGTTGATTATGAGTACGATAATCACGATAATGCCCATGATGAGCGCCTGTACGGAGGTTTGCAAGCCGATCTTGATCATCGCGTTGTTGATCATCTGAATGATGGCGACGCCCGTGGCGCACATGAGCATGTTGCCCCTGCCGCCCGTCATTCTGACGCCGCCTATGACAACGGAGCATATGGCTACGATATCTATATTGTCGCCCATATTGTACGTTGACGCGTTGTTGCGGATAACGCACAGAACGGCGCACACCGCGCTGCAAAAGCCGCAGACGGTATAGGTGAGCCGCATAATCCTGTCTTTGTCGATGCCGGAGAGTACAGCCGCTTCCGGATTGCCGCCGATCACATACATGCCGACACCGCTTCTCGTCCACTTGAGAAACACGGCAAACGCGCAGAACAGCAACAGCGCGATGAGCATGGACGGCGAGAGGAAGCCGAATATCTTCATATTATAAAAAGAAGGCAGAGGCCCGCCTCCGAGCAGTACGTCGCGAACGGATTTGCTTCCCCCCGCGCCGTTGATCAAGAGTACCAGACCTTTGAGTACGGTCATCACGGCCAAGGTGCCGATGAGCGACGGGATCCCGAGACGCGTGACGATGGAACCGTTGCAATAGCCGATGAGAACGCCGGCGGCAATCGAGATCGCCGCGGCCGCGAAAAAGCCGAGACGCGGCGCGAGCATTGCGAACGCGGTGCCGCAGAACGCCACCTGATAGCCGATGGACAGGTCTATGCCGCCGACTATGAATACGAAACTCAAACCGGCGGCCAGAATGCCAAAGGTCCCGATCGTTTGCAGCAGGTTGAATACATTCGAGGGCTTGAAAAATCGGTCGCCCACCAAGAGAGCCGAGGCCGCGACGATCAACATCAGGACAAACAGCGCGTTGTTTGTTTTGAAAAATTCGTATATCGAACGAAGCTTCGCGTTCATGCCGTTTTGCCCTCCGACTTCAGGATATCCGCCCGCATGGCGATGAGCAGTATGATCCCCTGCACGATGTATTGCGCGTTCGATCCCAGGCCTATGAGCGTAAAGCCGTTTGCCAGTATGCCCACGAAAAGCACGCCCAAGATCGTACCGATCACGTTGCCCTTGCCGCCCGAAATGCTGACGCCGCCGAGAACGATGGCGGTCAGCGCGTCAAATTCCAGTCCCACGCCGGAATAGGGCTGGGTGGACATCACCTTTGTGAACAATACGATACCGGCGATGCCTGCGGCCAGACCGGCGAGTACATACGCGGACAGCACGATCTTCACGGCGGAGATACCCGAAAATCGCGCCGCGAGCGCGTTTGCTCCGACGGCGTATATCCGCGTTCCGAACACGGTTTTTTTCAGTATAAAGGCAAAGACGGCCGCGACGGTCGCAAATATCCATATCGGAATGGGTATGCCGGCGATATTGCCCGCGCCGATGGCCTTGAGAACATCGCTGGGGTTTTCCGTGGTGAGCTGTCGCCCGTTGGAGTACATCATGGTCACGCCCTTGAAGAAATACATCGTGCCGAGCGTGGTGATGAAAGGATTCAGGCGGATCAGCCCCACCAATATGCCGTTGAGCGTCCCGCACAGCGCGCACGCGGTAAGCACGAAAAAAATCGCGAGGAAAGCCCTGTCGGAATACACGCCCGTGATACAGGCGCCGAGACCGACGAGCCAGCCGACGGACAGGTCTATATTCCCCGCGATCATCACGAGGGTCAGCGCGGAAGCGACAATGCCCGTGACGGACACGCTCCGAAACAGGTTTATCAGATTTCCGGACGTAAAAAAACGCGGGCCCGAAAGGACCAGTACGACGATGATGAAAGCGAGCATAATGCAGATTACGCCGATGTTTTCGACGCGCCCCAATCGCCTTAGCAACAGCCGCCCGCCGTCTTTTAAGCTTACCGGTTCCGCCATGAAGCCCTCCTCCCGCGGCGCCGCCGCGCCGCCTTTCGCGTTACGTCAAATGCAGACCGAAAGCAAGCTGTCCCGCGTGAGATCGCCGTCCACTCGGAATTGCGCGGTTTTTTTGCCTGCGCGTACGGTTATGATGTTGTCGCTGAGTCCCATGACCTCTTCTATTTCCGACGAAACGAGAATGACCGCCATGCCTTGCTGCGCAAGCGTGCCGATGAGCCGGTATATCTCCGCCTTGGAGCCGACATCGATACCGCGCGTGGGTTCATCCACGATCAGCACGCGCGGCTCCGTCATAAGCCATTTGGCCAAGACCACTTTCTGCTGGTTGCCGCCGCTGAGATTTACGGCCAATTGATTCTCCGACGGGGTCTTAATATCGATACTTTCTATATATTCATGCGCGATCGCGCGCTGTTTCTTGCCGTGGATCACGCCCCCGGCGCTCAGGTCTTTGAGCTTTGCCAGCGTCATATTGGTCATGATCGAAAGTTTGAGCATCAAACCCTCGTTTTTTCGGTCCTCCGAAACGAAAGCCAAGCCCCTGCGTATGGACGCCGCGGTACTCTTTTTTCGCAATTTCTTGCCGAACAGGGTGATCTCGCCGCTGTTGTAGGAGTCCACGCCAAAGACCGCGCGCATGATCTCGCTGCGCCCCGCGCCGACGAGTCCGAAAAATCCCAGTATCTCCCCCGCGCGCACGTCAAAAGAGACGTTCTCAAAAACGCCCCTTTTTGTTAAATTTTTCACATTTAAGACCGTCTCCCCGCAGGCGCTTTCCTGTTTGTTGTACAGGGTTTCCAAAGAGCGTCCGATCATATGGGACACGATCTCCTCCCGCGTGATGTCGCCTATATCCTTTGTAACGAGGTTTTCTCCGTCGCGTATCACAGTAACCCTGTCCGCTATCCGCATCACCTCGTCCAGCTTATGGCTTATGTATATGATGGATACGCCTTGCTGTTTCAAATACCCGCAGAGATCGAAGAGGGTTTCGATTTCGCTTTCGCTGAGGGAGGAGGTCGGTTCATCCATGATGATAACGCGCGCGTTTCGCGTGAGGGCTCTGGCGATCTCAAGCATCTGCCGCCGGCCTATGGACAGGTCCGCGGCGACGGCCTTGGGAGAGATATCAAGACCGAGACGCCGCAGAAGCGCTTTCGCTTCAGCGTACATTTTTTTGTAGTCTACGATTCTGCCTTTCATCGGGAGGTTGCCCACGTAGAGGTTGTGCGCCGCGTCGAGCAGGGGAACGATGGACAATTCCTGATAGATGCAACTGATCCCCTTTGCGATGGCGTCGGCCGTGCCGGAGAACAGCGTCTCCTCACCGTCGAACAGGATTCTGCCTCCGTCTATCCTGTACGCGCCCGCGAGTATCTTGATCAGGGTGGACTTCCCGGCGCCGTTCTCGCCGCACAGGGCGTGCAGCTCGCCCTCGCGCAAGCTGAAGTTCACCCCTTTGAGCGCCTGCACGCCGGGGAAGTTCTTCACAATGCCTTCGAGCCGGATCAGTTCCTTGTTTTTTGTTTGGGTCAAAGGATCATCCTCCAACGCGCGCCGCTTGGGGACGCGCAACCCATGCCGGGGAATCAACCGAAATCCCGCCCTTTCGGCAGGGGAATGGGTGTCTGTCAATTACCGCAGGGAAGCGGGACGCTTCCCTGCGGATACGAAATCGGTTCTTCGCGCTTTATTCGATCAGTTCGCAATAGCGCGCCACAATCGTGGCGAGTTCGGCACGGGTCGCTTCGCGGCGCGGATTGAGCAAACCGGCGTCGGTGCCTTGGATCAGTCCTGTGCCGACAGCCCAGCGCATTGCGTCCGTCGCCCAAGGCGAGATATCCGCGGCATCATCGAAGCGGTCCAAATCCGCGTTCACCTGTGCGGCACTGCCCGTCAAGCCGGCGAAACGCAGCAACATTGCGGCCAGTTGCTCTCTGGTGATGTTGTCCAGAGGACCGAAACGGCCGTCGCCGTAGCCGGAGGCCACCCCGCTGTTTGCCGCCCAATTCACGGCCTCCGCATACCAACTTCCGTCCGTGACATCGTTAAACGCGCCGTCCGTGTCGGCGGCGGGCGAACCCGCCAAGCGGTAGAGAACCGTGACCATCATAGCGCGGTTCATGGATGTGTCGGGCGAGAAAGTACCGGACGAGACGCCGGTGAAGAGGCCCTTGTCATAAACGTATTTGACCGCGTCATAGAACCAATTGGCGGCGGTGACATCCGAAAACGGAAGGGAAGCGATCGCGCCCGCGGGCGAATCCGTCGCCTCTTCCTCTTCTTCGGCTTTGGACTCGGGTATCACCGCGCCTGCGCCGCCGACGGGACTCGTTGCGGAAGCGACGGAATACGGCGCAATGCCGGCGTAATTGCCGTTCGCGTCGTAGCTGTAAAAACCTTTGAGCGTGAACGCGGCTGTGTTTCCGCTGAGGGCCGCAACGCCGGTTGAGAGGATGGGCATATTGCCGATCAGGGACTTTGCGGTGGGCGTTACGCTGTCGCCGCCGGGAGCGCCGCCCCCGCCTACGGAGTTTGCCTCCTCATCATAGTTCGGTTCGTTAGGAAGGGTCTCTGCGCTCACGATTTCGGGACTTCCGCCATTTTTGATGACGCTTACGTTGCCGACGCCCTTGACGCCGAAATCGGGGTCCTTGGATATTATGTTATAAACCGCCAGATTGTCGTTATCCGTGTACACGATCAGATCGTAGCCGTAACCGACCTCGACAAAGAGCGCATTGGATTTCCCGTTGAAAGTCGTGTCGCCGTACACGTGCAGTTCCATGCCGCCCCGGAACAATCCGTCAGGGTCAAACAGACCGTCGTTGCCGACGGGGAGATTGCCGTTGACGGAACCCATATTGGCCATGGCGACAGCCGGGCCGCTTGCGGTCGTGATCGCGCTGTCATTGATATAGGCGACGGCCTTTCCCGCCCGCGACACCTCGGCGAATACGTTGCCGGTGACGTTGTACACGGTGTTGTCCAAGGCGAGGTAGGCGGTATCGCTCAACATGGAGGTATTGTTCATAATATTCAGCGAGGCTTTCGTGTCAACGTAGCTGTTCTCATAATACAGCGTGCCGTAACCGTGGAGATTGTATGCGCTGTCGCCGTAGGTATAGCTGTTCAGCACGAACACGGAGTTGCTTTCGTCAATAATGCCCGCGCCGCTCATGCCGCCGGCGTTCTTGTAGGAAATGCTGTTCTTATAAACGATGTCGCCGCTCCAAAAGTCCGAGGAAAAAATGCGGCCCGCGCCGAGGATGGTACTGTCGTCATAGCGCAGCGTACCGTTGTAGGTGATGTTGCTCGTGTGCTGCCCGCCGCTGTAGATATGTGCGTTCTTGACATTGATGGCGCTGCCCGCGGTTGTGTATAAGCCGCCGGCCATCGAATCGCCGCGCGCCTCGAGTACGAGTCCGCCGTCGTCGCTGACGAGGTTCAATACGGTTCCCTCGCCCGTCGCTATGGCGTTGGCGTTTACGCCGAAGCGATAGGCCAGCGGGTCAAAGGGTCCGGTCGGGAGTTGCAACGCGTTCTCCGTGATCGGGCTTGGCGCGTCCGAACCGATGTAAGGATTCTTCAGGGTGACATTTGCGCCGTCCGTGACATAGAGCGCCACGCCCAGACCATCATCGTCTTTCGCGCTCTCGTAGACAAAGCGCTTTCCGACGGAATTGTCGTAATCGACGGCATTGTCCCGGTCGATCCGAATCACGGGATCCAAATACTGCTCGCGGTTGTTTCCGTTGCTCGGATCGCCGTGGGTCGTCTCCGCGAAAGCGGCGTCCGGATAGGTCTTTTGCTTGGTCAGCGGGGTGCCGCCGAAGATACGGTAGAAGTATTGCACGATACCGAGTTTTGTTAAGGTATCGCTTGTGGTAATCGTTCCGAGGCCGAACGCGGCGATAACCGCGGCGGCCTTGTCCGTCGCTCCGGTCGCATTTGCGATGGCGTTCGCTTGGACTTTCCCGGCATCGGTGAGCATGGAGGACGGACTCTTGAACGCATTGTAAGTCAGGACGAGCAGGTCCTCCCAAGTCACCTCGTATTCCGGATGGAATGTTCCGGGTTCGCCGGGGGCGGACGTTACGTCCTTCAGGTCCGCGAGAGCGCCGACTGCGGCCAGATTCGCCACTGCGTCGCAATACTTATCCGTGAAGTTTACGACATCCGCAAAACTGTAGGCCAAGAAATCCGCGTCCTCCACGATACCGAAGAGACGGTAGACGATGAGCGCCAGTTCGTGACGGTAGAAGTGATCGCGGGCATAGCCGAAATTGCGCAGACTGTCGCCTCCGTTTGTGAATCCCGCGCTGAGATACCAATTGACGGCGTCTTTGAAAGAAGCGTAGGCGGCATCGTAGTCGGCAAAATCCTCGGCTTGCTTCAGGTTCTGATAGCCTGCGATGGTCACTTTGTCGGCAACGCCGCTGTTGAGGGGCGCGAACCGGGCGAGGGAGATCGGCTCGCTGCCATTAAGAGGAAGTGTTTTCACCGGGGGGGTGCCGCTTTCAGCCGTAACGTATACGGGCGTCACGGCCGAGCCGTCTACCGAAAGCCAGTACACGTCGTTCGCCGCCGGCACGGCGTCAAATGTCAGGGTGATCGTCTTGTCCGTACCGGCGGCGTCCGTGAGTGCGACGCCGACGCCCGTCGCAGGGATCGTGCCGGCGGCGTCCTCGTAGAGCTTTACCTCGCCCGAGGATGAAGCGGCCGCCGCGACGGTCGGGACTGTCGTGAAGAGCATTGCCAATACCAGTACGCCGGACAACAATTGCCTTTTCGGTCTTTGCATTTTGTACCTCCTTGTCATTAATCACTGCAGCGTATTACGGTTTCGCATATGTGAATACCTTGGTGCGGTACGTTTACGGCGGATTCGGATGCTGCCGCGAACGATCTTTCCCGGATCATAACGTCAAGAGGTTTGGGCGGCGGCGTTCAATTTTGGCTCCGTCCAAAATTGAAGCG